>NZ_JBEDTY010000027.1:0-34772 GCF_040119285.1 Alcanivorax sp. | reverse complement strand
AGTCCACGGAAACGTAGCATCTGGCATGGCGGCAGTGTCCTTGTTGTGTTGCTTGGTCGCACAAACAACTTAACTCGGTGCACTGTCCGCCCATACCTATTTCACTCTAATCCGCGATGAACCTTTTTTTTGCCGCCGGCCATGGCCACTAATAACGGCCTGCGTAAACCGGAGAGTCAATCACCGGACATAAAAAAAGGCCGGCAAATGCCGGCCCTTTTTTGGAAACTACAAGGCAGAGATTAATCTTCCTTCGCTTCCTTCATGGACAGCTTGATACGGCCACGTTGGTCCACATCAAGGACCTTGACCTTGATGATCTCGCCTTCGTTCACGTAGTCAGTCACTTTCTCTACGCGCTCTTCAGCGATCTGGGAGATGTGCAACAGACCTTCGGTGCCAGGCATGATCGCCACGAACGCGCCGAAATCCACTACCCGTGTCACCTTGCCTTCGTAGATCACACCCACTTCAGCTTCCGCAGTGATCTCCTCTACACGGCGAACGGCTTCATCGGCTTTTTCACGGGTTTCGCCGTAGATCTTCACGCTGCCATCGTCTTCGATATCGATGGTGCAGCCGGTTTCCTCGGTCAGCGCACGGATAGTTGCACCGCCTTTACCAATCACATCACGGATCTTGTCCGGGTTGATCTTCAGGGTCAGCAGAGTCGGCGCGTTGTCAGATACCTCAGAGCGGGACTCGGCAATCGCCTTGTTCATCTCACCCAGGATATGCAGACGACCCGCATTTGCCTGGTTCAGCGCCTTCTCCATGATCTCTTCGGTAATGCCTTCGATCTTGATGTCCATCTGCAGGGCAGTTACCCCACGGGCGGTACCGGCCACCTTGAAATCCATATCGCCAAGATGATCTTCATCACCCAGGATATCGGACAGCACCGCGTAACGGCCGTCTTCTTCCTTCACCAGGCCCATGGCAATACCCGCCACCGGGGCGGTCAGCGGTACACCCGCATCCATCAACGCCATGGAAGTGCCACACACAGAGGCCATGGAAGAAGAACCGTTGGATTCGGTGATCTCAGAGACCACACGAATCGTGTAAGGGAAGTCCTGCACGTTGGGCACAACGGCTTCCACACCACGGCGGGCCAGGCGACCGTGACCGATTTCACGGCGCTTGGGAGAACCGATGAAGCCCGTCTCTCCCACACAGTATGGAGGGAAATTGTACTGCAGCATGAAGTGATCCTGGTGGGACCCCTCCAGCGCGTCGATAAACTGCGCATCACGCATACCGCCCAATGTGGCAGTCACGATCGCCTGGGTCTCACCACGGGTGAATAATGCAGAACCGTGGGTTTTCGCCAGAGTACCCACTTGGCAATCAATAGCACGCACCGCATCCAAAGCACGACCATCGATACGCGGCTTGCCGGATACCACGGCTTCACGCACCACGCTCTTCTCGATCTTGCCGAACAGGTCTTTCACTTCACCGGATTCCGGCGCACCGTCTTCACCGGTGGCAAACTCGGCTACACAGGCATCACGCAGCTCGCCCACTTTGGCGTAACGGGCCATCTTCTCGGTAATGGTGTAAGCCTCGCCCAATGCCGCCGCGAACTTATCTTTGATCGCGACTTTCAGGGTTTCGTTCTGCTCAGCGGGTTTCCAGTCCCACGTTTCAGTGCCCACTTCAGCGGCGAATTCCTTGATGCCCTGAATCAGCGGCTGCATTTCCATATGGCCGAACAATACCGCGCCCAGCATTTGGTCTTCAGACAGCTCTTGCGCTTCGGATTCCACCATCAATACAGCAGGCTCGGTACCAGCAACAACAAGGTCCAGTGCAGAGTCGGCCAGCTCAGAGTAGCTCGGGTTGAGGATGTACATTCCATCCTTGTAACCCACCCGTGCAGCACCAATCGGGCCACTAAATGGAATTCCGGAAATTGACAGGGCAGCGGACGTACCGATCAGGGCAGCAATATCCGGATCGCGGTTCTTGTCAGATGACATTACCGTAGCCACAACCTGCACTTCATTCATGAAGCCCTTGGGAAACAGCGGACGAATCGGACGGTCGATTAGTCGGCAGGTCAGTGTTTCTTTTTCGCTAGGACGGCCTTCGCGCTTCAGGAAGCCACCGGGGATACGGCCGGTTGCGTAAGTCTTTTCTTGATAGTTGACGGTCAAGGGAAAGAAGTTCTTGCTCGGATCGGCTTCTTTTCTGCCCACTACGGTGACCAGCACTTCTGTGTCACCGATACGGACCATGACAGCGGCGGTTGCCTGGCGAGCAATCTGCCCGGTTTCCAGGGTTACGGTGTCACGGCCAAATTGAATTTGCTTGGTAATTTTATTGAACATATCTCGTCTCTTCTCACTTCTTCACGACAATCTTCGAGGCCCATGCCTCTTACATACACTCTTCTTTCGCTCACGCATGATAACGAGAAACGCAACACGCATCACCCAGTATCACGGCAGACGGCTGACGCCGGCCTTTCCCTTAGCCTAAAACAACAAAAGCCCGGCTATGCCGAGCTTCTGTTGTTGTAACGTTGACCCATGCCTTAGCGGCGCAGACCCAGCTTTTCGATCAGCTGCAGGTAACGGGTGCGGTCTTTCTTGGCCAGGTAGTCCAGCAGCTTACGACGCTGGTTTACCATGCGGATCAGGCCACGACGGCTGTGATGATCTTTCTTATGGCCTTTGAAGTGATCCTGCAGGCCATTGATGTTGGCACTCAACAGGGCGACCTGAACTTCCGGGGAACCGGTGTCGTTCTCTTTACGGCCGTGCTCTTTCAGGATCTCAGCTTTCTGTTCTACGGTTAACGCCATGGTGCTTCTCCAATATGCTCAGTATAGGGTCACGGCCAGCCATGCATATTTATAGCTGCCGTCCTTGATCAGGTGAAGTTCCTTAGGACGCTCCGCCTGCGATCAGACGACGGGGGGCAATCCGCCCGTCTTCCAATACTTCTCCGACACCCAGAAATTCACCACTGGATGCCTGATAAACGCTGACCCAGCCATCCAGTGGACGGTCTGAGGCCATCACTGGCTGCCCTTGCTGCAGGTAATAAGCAGCATTGTCACCCAGCTCAACGCGCGGCCAGTCTGCCACGCTGGTGGATAAAGGCAATAGCAGATCGTCGATCGCCTCAAAACCACCGGTTTCCTTGATCTTGCCCAACTGCTCCAGGGTCAGCATCCGCTCAGCCGGATAGGGGCCGGCGGACAAACGATGCAGCGCAGTGACATGCCCGCCGCACCCCAATTGCGCGCCCGTATCTTCCACCAGCGAGCGCACATAGGTGCCCTTGGAACAATCCACCTCGAACTCCAGCTCATCGCCGTCGATACGTAGAATTCTCAAATCGTAAAGGGTCACTGGGCGCGGCTTGCGCTCCACGGTGATCCCCTCACGGGCCAGCTTGTAGAGCGGCACACCTTCATGCTTGATGGCCGAATACATGCTTGGAATTTGCTCGATATCGCCCTTAAACGACAACAACGCCGCTTCAATCTGGGCGGCAGAGGCGGTCACTTCAGTCGTTTGCACCACATTGCCATCCGCATCGCCGGTTTCCGTGGTAACACCCAGCTTCGCGGTTACCCGGTAACTCTTATCCGATTCCAGCAGAAACTGGCTAAACTTGGTGGCTTCCCCGAAACAGATGGGCAGCATGCCGGTGGCCAACGGGTCCAGGCTACCAGTATGGCCGGCCTTAGCGGCGGCAAACATTTTTTTTGCCATTTGCAGGGCGCCATTGCTGCTCACGCCGGAGGATTTATCCAATAACAGGATGCCGTTGAGATCACGGCCTCTAGGACGACGCTTTGCCACCTGACAGCTCCGAGTTACTCGTTGTTTCCGGTTTCGTCGTCTTCCGGACGCAGGTCCCGGTCTTCTGCCCGGGCCTCATCAATCAATTGCGACAGATGAGCAGCCCGCTCCGGAGTCATGTCGTAGTGGAAACGCAATTTAGGGGTAGTGCGGGTATTCAGGCCCTGGGCCAGGCTGCTGCGCAGAAAACCGCTGGCCTTGGTAAGCACCTCTTCGGCTTCTGCGCCAGCCTCTTCGCCCTGCCCCAGCAAGGTGAAATACACCTCCGCATAGGACAGATCACGAGAAACCGTTACATCCTGGATCGTCGCCAGATTGACCCGTGGGTCCTTCATTTCGAACTGCAACAACCGGGACAATTCACGCTGAATCTGGTCAGCGATACGGTCGGTGCGGTTAAAGCCCTGGGGGCGGCGATGACGGCTCATAGCGAGTTCGGGCACACTCCTTTACAGGAAGCGCGCCACCTCCTTCACTTCGAAGACTTCAATCTTGTCGCCTTCTTTCACGTCGTTGTAGCTCTTCACCGCGATGCCACACTCCATGCCGTTACGCACTTCAGGCACATCGTCCTTGAAGCGACGGAGGGATTCCAGCTCGCCTTCGAAGACCACTACATCGTCGCGCAGAACGCGGATAGGACGGTTACGGTACAGCGTACCTTCCACCACCATACAACCGGCAACAGCACCGAACTTGGAAGAACGGAACACGTCGCGCACCTGAGCCACACCAAGGATCTCTTCGCGTTTTTCCGGTGCCAGCAAACCACTCATGGCCTGCTTCACATCGTCAATCAGCTCATAAATCACGCTGTAGTAGCGCAGATCGATGCCTTCCTGCTCGCAGGTTTTCTTGGCCTTGGAGTCTGCACGAACGTTAAAGCCCAGCAAAACACCTTCACTGGTCATCGCCAGGTTAACGTCGGATTCATTGATCGCACCCACGCCGCTGGAAACCAGATTCACCTTCACTTCGTCAGTACCCAAATCATTCAGGGCACTGGTCAACGCTTCCAGTGAACCGCGCACATCGGTCTTCAACACGATGTTAACGGTTTTGGTTTCTGCGCTACCCATGTTTTCAAACAGATTTTCCAGCTTGGAAGCCTGTTGACGCTTGAGCTTGAGCTCACGGTCACGTTCCTGACGAAACTCAGCCACTTCCCGCGCCTTACGTTCGTCTGTCACAACCTGGATCTGCTCACCGGCTTCCGGTGCGCCATTCAGGCCCAGCACTTCCAGCGGAATAGAGGGACCCGCTTTTTGGATTGGCTGGCCATTCTCATCGATCATCGCTCGCACACGGCCAAAGTGAGCACCGGCCAACAGCATGTCACCGATCTGTAACTCGCCACCCTGAACCAGAATGGAGGCCACCGTACCGCGACCTTTTTCAATACGGGACTCGATAACCACACCGGTAGCAGAACCGGATGCCTGCGCCTCCAGCTCCAATAATTCGGATTGCAGCAAGATGGCATCTAGAAGGTCATCAATGCCTTCGCCGGAATGAGCCGAGACATTGATGAACTGATATTCGCCACCCCACTCTTCCGGGATCACATCTTTGGTCGCCATTTCATTACGCACGCGATCCGGATCAGCTTGCTCTTTATCAATCTTGTTGACCGCAATAATGATCGGCGCGCCGGATGCTTTCGCGTGGTTGATCGCTTCTTCGGTTTGTGGCATCAAGCCGTCATCGGCCGCCACCACAATCACCACAATATCCGTGGCTTTGGCACCACGAGCACGCATGGCCGTAAAGGCCGCGTGACCCGGCGTATCGAGGAAGGTGATCATGCCTTTCTCGTGCTCAACGTGGTACGCACCGATGTGCTGGGTAATACCACCCGCTTCACCGCTTGCCACCTTGGCTTTACGGATATAGTCCAGCAGGGAGGTTTTACCGTGGTCTACGTGGCCCATGATGGTAACAACGGGCGCACGGTGCTCGGAATCAACGCTATCGCGAGTAACCAAGTCCGCCGCAAGGTGATCTTCAAGCAGCTCTTCTTGGCCCTTGCTGGCAATGGGCTTGTGGCCCATCTCTTCTACCAGCAAGAAGGCAGTTTCCTGATCGATCGGCTGATTAACCGTGACCATTTCGCCCATTTTCATTAGAGACTTAATCAACGACTTGGCCTTGACGTTCATACGTTGGGCCAAGTCGGTCACAGTAATGGTATCTGGAACTTCGACTTCGTAGATTTTCTTCTCCGTCGGCGTTTTAAAGCCATGCTGCTTATTCATGGAGCTTTTCATCTTGCCGTGCACAACGCCTGCCACCTTGGGCTTGCGACGACGACGGCGAGACTGGCGCTCTTCACGCTGATAGCTGGCTTCTTGGGCGGCATTAACAATGGACGAACCCTTGTCCTTGTCTTCTTCGGCAGCAGGTTTCTTCTCTTCCTGCTCACCGCGCTGTTCCAGCTCAGCGGCGATACGGGCCGCTTCTTCAGCGGTGCGGCGAGCCGCTTCTTCTTCCGCTTTCTTGCGGGCCTCTGCTTCCTGCTTGCGCTTGGCTTCGTCAGCTTCACGCTGCTTGCGCTCGGCTTCTTCGCGTTTGGCTTTTTCTTCCGGCGTTTCTTCCTTCGCAGGCTTCTTGGTTGCAGAAACCTTGGGCACAGAAACACGTTTGTTCTTTTCTTCTGCCGCTTTTTCACCAGCAGCCTTACGTTCCTGCTCGGCTTTGGCGCGCGCTTCATCTTCCTTCAACCGTGCCGCTTCATCATCGGCAGCACGCTTGGCAGCTTCTTCTGCCGCTCGCTTCTCTTCTTCTGCCGCTCGCTTCTCTTCTTCTGCGGCTCGCGCCGCTTCTTCAGCCGCCAGACGCTCCGTTTCTTCGCGCTCTTCCGCTTCCAACACATCGCGCTTCATGTAGGTGCGCTTCTTGCGCACCTCCACGTTCACGGTTTTGGACTTGCCGGCAGCGCCGGTGGTCTTGATGGTGCTAGTGGACTTACGCTTCAGTGTGATTTTCTTTCCACTACCTTCGTCCTGGGCACCATGAGACTTGCGCAGATGCGCCAGTAGCTGCTGCTTTTGTTCATCGGAGACCACTTCGCTGGCATCGCCATGGGGCAACCCTGCGTCTTTCATCTGCGTAAGCAGCTTCTCGACGGGCGTCCCTACGATGTCGGCCAGTTTCTTTACGGTCGTTTCTGCCATGTCAGCAACACTCTCCTGTCCGTCTCTGATGGTGCCTGCTTGATCAGCCTGGAATGGGCACTTATGCCCCGGCTTCGTCTTCACCTTCAAACCAGGGCGCCCGCGCAGTCATAATCAACTCGGCTGCACGCTCTTCGCTCAGGCCTTCAATTTCCAGCAGGTCATCCACTGCCTGTTCGGCGAGGTCTTCCATCGTGACAATGCCACGGGAAGCCAATTCAACGGCCAACTCGCGATCCATCCCTTCCATGTTCAGAAGGTCTTCCGCAGGTTCGGCCTGGTCAAACTTCTCTTCAGATACCAGGGCTTTGGTCAGCAGCGCATCTTTGGCACGCTGGCGCAAAAGCTCCACGATTTCTTCATCAAAACCATCAATTGCCAGCATCTCTTCCTCGGGCACGTAGGCCACTTCTTCGAGGGTTGAGAAACCTTCATCAACCAGCACCCCGGCTACATCTTCGTCCACATCCAATTCATTCATGAACGTTTGCAGGGCCTGCTCCGCTTCTTCTTCCTGCTTGCTCTCAGCGTCATCAATGGTCATGACATTGAGTTCCCAGCCAGTCAATTCAGACGCTAGGCGAATGTTCTGGCCGCTACGACCGATGGCCTGGGCCAGTGCAGATTCATCTTCAACGGCGATATCCATGGAGTGGCTTTCTTCATCCATAACAATGGAGGCCACTTCTGCCGGCTGCATGGCATTAATCACTAGCTGTGCCGGGTTATCGTCCCACAGGACGATATCAATACGCTCTCCAGCCAACTCGTTGGAAACAGCCTGAACACGCGCACCGCGCATGCCTACGCAAGCGCCAACCGGATCAATACGCTGATCGTTGGTCTTCACGGCAATCTTGGCTCGGGACCCTGGATCACGAGCAGCGCCTTTAATTTCGATCAGCTCTTCACCGATCTCTGGCACTTCAATCTTGAACAACTCCACCAGCATGTCAGGGCAGGCACGGCTGGCGAACAACTGCGGGCCTCGGTTCTCTTCATTCACGCCTAACAGATAGGCACGAACGCGATCATTCTGGCGAACCGCTTCACGGGAAATCATGTGTTCTCGGGTAATCAGCGCTTCGGCATTGCCACCCAAGTCCAGCACGATGGAGTCACGGCTGGCTTTCTTTACCGTGCCACTAACCAATTCGCCAATACGATCACGGTATTCTTCAACAATCTGACGACGCTCGGCTTCACGTACCTTCTGTACGATAACCTGCTTGGCAGTTTGCGCAGCAATACGACCAAAGGCTTCGGATTCAACTTCCTCTTCCCAGATGTCCCCGATCTGCAGCGACGTATCCTGCTCGTGGGCTTCATCCAGTGTCAGCTGCTTGCCAAATTCGTAGAGCTCTTCGTCAGGCACAACGTGCCACACACGAAAGCTGCGAGCATTGCCGGACACCCGGTCAATATCCACACGAATTTCTACGTCTTCTTGTTTGAAACGTTTTTTGGTAGCCGCCGCGAGTGCCAATTCAATGGCCTCGAAGATCACGTCTCGGCTTACACCTTTTTCGTTTGATACCGTTTCCGCTACCAGCAGGATCTCTTTGTTCATGGCCAGGCCTTTACAAAGACTAAAGTTCTTCAGGACATGCTCAGTTGAAGCGGGGCTGCAACCGGGCACGATCTACCTGACTGTAAGGAACACGCAAGGTTTCGCCGTCCAGCTCCACCACCAGCGTATCGCCGTCCACGGCCACGATGGCCGCCGTCATTTTACGCTTGCCGCTTACCGGTGCCAGCAACTTGAGTTGCACATGTTCACCGATGTAATCGACATACTGCGTAATGTCGAACATGGGGCGATCCATTCCCGGCGAGGACACCTCAAGATTGAACTCACCAGAGATAGGATCTTCCACATCCAGCACGCCGCTCACTTCGTGGCTCACGGCCGCGCAATCATCTACTGAAATACCTTCTGCGTGATCAATGAACACACGCAAAACAGCCGCGCGCCCCTGGATGTATTCCACACCCCAGAGCACGAAGCCCAGATCTTCCACTACTGGAGCCAACAGCTCCGTTAACTGCTCTGTGCGTTTAGACATAAACCTTTCCGACGGTACAAACAAAAAATGGGCCCGAGGATGCAGCCGTAATTGCAGCTTTTCCTGCAACGACCGCGGATCCACCGCCCATTCCCACTAACCGGGTCGGTTTGCAGATAACAAAAAGCCCCTGCTAGAGGGGCTTTTTGTCCGCTTTGAACCAGAGATGTTTTTCTGGTTCATCTAAGTGGTAGCGGGGGCAGGATTTGAACCTACGACCTTCGGGTTATGAGCCCGACGAGCTACCAGACTGCTCCACCCCGCATCAAAATCGAGCGCAAATAATACTCAGAGGCGCCTGCTCTGTCAAGGCATTATCGAAAAAGTATTTATTTTTCGAAGCCTTAGCATCAGGAAAAGCCACAGAACCTGATGCTGATCAGCCACTCAGGCCGATCTCAGAAAAAATCGATAATGCACACCGATCTTTCCTTACGCTTCACTGACAACGCTCGCCAGCAAAACGTTCCCTAATTGGTGCCGAAGGCCGGACTTGAACCGGCACGAGCGAAGCTCACTACCCCCTCAAGATAGCGTGTCTACCAATTCCACCACTTCGGCAAAGAACGCTTAACTTACTGCTCCGACTGAGGCACCTCAGTCGGGGCCGGGGATTCTACCTCAGCTTGAGGCACATCCGAAACTTCTTTTTCCCCTTCTTTGGCATCCGGGGCCACAGGCACCTCGGTCATGCCGGCCGGAACTTCCGACTGAGCCTCGTCAATAACAGGCACATCCTGGTGTTCAACGGTTTCCAGCTCCGGCAAAAAGCTACGGCTGCTGTCCGCTTCCTGACGCGCCATCCACGCCAAAACCAAGCTGGTCACGAAGAACAGCGCTGCCAGCACCGCCGTAGCGCGGGTAAGAAAATTAGCCGACCCGGCACTCCCAAAAACAGTTTGAGAACCGCCGCCGCCGAAGGAAGCACCCGCATCAGCGCCTTTACCGTGCTGAATCAGCACCAGACCAATTAACCCAAGGGCTGCCAGCACGTGCACTACATGAACAACAATATCCATAACGTCTCTAATTATTCCGCCGCCTGACAGATCGCAATAAAGCTGTCGGCTGTTAACGATGCCCCACCGATCAGACCCCCATCGATGTCTGACTGGGCAAATAGAAGGGCGGCATTATCCGCCTTTACACTGCCGCCGTAAAGCAACTGCAGTGATTGAGCGATATCCGGGTCGTTTTCAGCCAAAGACTGGCGCAAACAAGCATGGACCACCTGGGCCTGCTCCGGGCTGGCTGTCTTGCCAGTGCCAATCGCCCAGACCGGCTCGTAAGCTACTACTGCACGAGCAAATGCCGCGATACCAACCCCATCAATCACCGCCTGCAATTGTCCACAGACCACCTCCACGGTGCTATCCGCTTCACGCTCTTGCAGGGTTTCCCCCACACAGAGGATGGGGGTAAGCCCAGCCGCCTGGGCGCGAGCGAATTTGCCTGCGATTGCAGCATCCGTCTCCCCATACAGTGCACGGCGCTCGGAATGGCCAATAATCACGTAGCCACACCCCATCTCGGCCAGCATTGGCGCAGACACCTCTCCCGTAAAAGCGCCATCCTCTCGCTCACTCACGTTCTGGCCACCAACACCAATCGTCTCCGGCATCGCAGATCTGGCCGCAGCCAAATACGGGAAAGGTGGACAGATAACCACCTCGGCAGCACCAGCGTAGCCCGCCAGAGCGTCTGCCATTTCGGCAAGCAAGTCCTTGCGCCCGTTCATTTTCCAGTTGCCCGCAACCAGAGGGGTTCTATTCATTATTGTCTCTCTTATCTGTTACTCGCTCACGCGCAATGGACATTCACGCCATGTATTGCGTGAAGCCTGCTGCGTGCCGCTTAATTAATGGCCTTTTCCACCACTTCGGCCAGCTCACGGCACAGGCTTTCCACCCGATCCGCATCCTTGCCTTCAATCATTACCCGCACCAATGGTTCAGTGCCGGAGGGTCGCAGCAGGATACGGCCATTACCGGCCAGCTTTTCTTCTACCTCTGCCATGGCCGCCTGCACATCCCCGTTCTCCATAAAGCCCTCACGGTTAGGGCCACGCACATTGATCATCTTCTGGGGGAGCATGGCCACGTCTGCGACAGACTCGGCCAAGCCTTGCTTACGACGGGACAAGGCCGCCAACACCTGCAATGCCGAGACGGTTCCATCCCCCGTGGTGGTGCAATCCAGGCACACCAGATGCCCGGAGGATTCTCCGCCGATGCTCCAGCCACGCTTATCCAACTGCTCCATGACGTAGCGATCGCCGACATTGGCCCGCACAAACTCAATGCCTTCAGCTTGCAGCGCCAGCTCCAGGCCGAAATTGGACATTAGCGTTCCCACGACCCCATCCATTTTCACGCCGCTCTCTTTGCGGTCGCGGGCCACCACAAATAACAGTTGATCACCGTCGACCAAGTTACCCGCGTGATCGACCATCAATAACCGATCCGCATCGCCATCCAGCGCCACACCAAGATCGGCTTTTTCTTCCAGCACCTTGCGCTGTAGCGCCTCGGGATGAGTGGAACCACAATCGCGATTAATATTGAAGCCGTCTGGCCGATTCGCCAGTGGCACCACGGTGGCACCCAGCTCTTCAAACACATCAGGGGCAATGTGGTAGGCCGCACCGTTGGCGGTATCCACCACAATCTTCATGCCATTAAGATTCAGCCCAGGCGCCGTGCTTTTGCAAAACTCAATATAACGACCACGGGCATCATCAATACGCCGCACCTTGCCGATCTGATCCGTGGACACCACCGTCATTTGCTCATCCAGCAAGCGCTCGATCTCCAGCTCAATTTCATCATTGAGCTTGCGACCATCCGCTCCGAAAAACTTGATGCCGTTATCGGTATAAGGGTTATGAGACGCAGAAATCACAATGCCGGCTTGAGCCGAAAGTGTGCGCGTGAGATAAGCAATCCCGGGGGTGGGCAACGGCCCCAACAAGCGTACATCCACTCCGGCTGCGGAGATCCCCGCCTCTAAGGCTGACTCAAACATATAACCGGAAATACGGGTATCTTTACCGATCAAGATTTTGCTACCACCACGAGCCGCTAGCACCTTACCGGCGGCCCACCCCAGCTTGAGCACAAAATCGGGCGTAATGGGAAACTCGCCCACGGTGCCTCGCACCCCGTCGGTGCCGAAATATTTGCGCGTCATGACAACTCCTTTTGCGCTTCTCGTTGTGATTCCCTAACCGCATGGGCAAAACGCACCACGTCCACGGTTTCTTTAACATCGTGGGCGCGCACAATGCTTGCACCGCGTTCTACGCACATTACGGCCGCCGCCAGGCTGCCTGGCAATCGTTCGCCCACATCGCGCCCCAACACTTTGCCGAATAAAGATTTCCGCGACACCCCAATCAGAATAGGCAACGCTAAGGCCTGAAGCGCGTCCATCTCATACATAAGCTGCAAATTGTGCTGTAAGGCCTTGGCAAACCCAAAGCCTGGGTCCACCAGCAAGCGATCGCGGGAAATACCGGCCTGCTCACATGCGCCGATGCGCTCACGCAGCAAGGCGATCACCTCATTAGTAACATCATCGTAACGGGGGCTATCCTGCATGGTGCCGGGCTCGCCCAGCATATGCATTAGACAAACCGGAAGCTGACTGGCCGCTGCTGCTTGCATGGCGTCGGGGCGACGCAAGGAACGCACGTCGTTGATCATGCTTGCGCCAGCAGCGGCCCCATCACGCATCACCGCAGCAGTGCTGGTGTCCATGGAAACCAACGCATCCAATTCACGGCTTAACGCTTCAACGATGGGAATAACCCGATCGAGCTCATGTTGCTCAGATACCGGTGTGGCACCGGGTCGAGTCGACTCCCCTCCCACATCAATGATCGCCGCACCATCACGCAGCATCTGCTCTGCCTGACGCAGCGCTGCATCGCGCTCGGCAAAACGGCCACCATCAGAAAAAGAATCGGGGGTCACATTGAGGATACCCATAACCACAGGCGCGGACAGGTTCAGTGTCCGCGCCCCACAGCTAAGCGTCTGTTGATGCATCATGGATCAGTGCGTGTTGGCAGGCCCACCGATCGGGTCATCACCGGAGGCACTATCACCAGAAGCGGCAGCACCGTTACCCGGCCCCTGATCCCGCCAATCTTTCGGCGGGCGCGGCTTGTGACCGCCCATGATGTCTTCGATCTGGGCCGCGTCGATGGTTTCATACTGCATCAATGCATCCGCCATCAGGTCCAGCTTGTCGCGATTGCTTTCCAGAATATCCTTGGCGCGACCGTAGCAATCATCAATGATGGCACGCACTTCACGGTCGATTTCTTCCGCTGTTTGCTCAGACATATGCTTGCGCTGCCCCACCTGTTTGCCGAGGAACACTTCACCTTCTTCTTCCTCATAAGCCAACGGGCCCATCTTCTCACTCAAGCCCCATTTGGTCACCATGGCGCGAGCCAGCTTGGTAGCGCGCTCGATGTCATTGGAGGCACCGGTGGTCACACCATCAAAGCCCAGCGTCATCTCTTCGGCGATACGACCACCGAACAGCGAGCAGATCGACGACTCCAGACCACGCTTGGACTGGGAGTATTTGTCTTCTTCCGGTAGGTACATGGTCACACCCAGCGCACGGCCGCGTGGAATAATGCTGACCTTGTAAACCGGGTCGTGCTCCGGCACCAAGCGACCCACAATAGCGTGGCCCGCTTCGTGGAAAGCGGTGTTCAGTTTTTCTTTCTCGCTCATCACCATGGAGCGGCGTTCGGCACCCATCAGGATCTTGTCCTTGGCTTTCTCGAACTCTTCCATGGAAACCATGCGCTTGTTAGCACGGGCAGCAAACAGAGCAGCCTCGTTGACCAGATTGGCTAGGTCCGCCCCGGAAAAACCAGGAGTACCGCGAGCGATCAGCGCCGGCTCCACATCGTCAGAGATCGGCACCTGGCGCATATGCACCTTCAATACATGTTCGCGACCGCGAATATCCGGCAACGGCACGGTTACCTGGCGATCGAAGCGGCCTGGGCGCAGCAGCGCCGGGTCCAACACGTCCGGACGGTTGGTAGCGGCGATAACGATGATGCCCTCATTGCCATCAAAGCCATCCATTTCCACCAGCAGCTGGTTCAGTGTCTGCTCACGTTCATCGTGGCCACCACCTACACCGGCGCCACGGGAGCGGCCCACCGCATCGATTTCGTCAATGAAGATAATGCAGGGGGAGTGCTTCTTGGCCTGCTCGAACATGTCCCGGACACGGCTAGCGCCAACACCCACAAACATTTCCACGAAATCAGAACCGGAAATGCTAAAGAAAGGCACCTTGGCTTCGCCTGCAATGGCCTTGGCCAGCAGGGTTTTACCGGTACCGGGGGAACCAACCATCAGGACGCCACGGGGGATCTTGCCACCCAGGCGCTGGAATTTGGCTGGATCACGCAGAAACTCAACCAGCTCCTGCACCTCTTCCTTGGCCTCTTCCACGCCCGCCACATCGGCAAAAGTGGTTTTGATCTGGTCTTCACCCAGCAACTTGGCCTTGGATTTACCGAACGTCATGGGGCCACCGCCGCCACGGCCGCCGCCCTGCATTTGGCGCATGAAGAAGATAAAAATGGCCAAGATCAGCAGGATCGGCAACACAGAGAGGAACAGCTGCGTCAGGAAGCTCTGACGCTGAGGCTCCAGGCCCACCACATTCACATCATTCTGAATCAGTGTGGGCATCAGGTTGGTGTCCAGGGTCGGCGGCTTCACCGTCTTGAACTGGCCACCATCCGTGTAGGTCCCGGTAATCGTGCTTTCGCCAATTTTAGCTTCCTGCACCTTGCCGGCTTCTACCCGCGAAATGAAGGTGGAATAGGGCACATCTGTGGTTGCAGGCTGGGTACTGAGGCTGGATGCCACCACGTACAGGACGCCGGCGATTACCAGCCACAGCACAATATTCTTGGTCATGTCGTTCAAGGGAGACCTCGATTAATCCGGGCGCTCGCGCGCACACTAACGAATTTACACCTTACACCATTTGCCGGGAGCAGCGTAATGCCGGTTCGGACATCAAAACAGCGTATTTGCAGCTTATTTCAGCCCAAAACCCAGCTGATACACCTCAGTGGAGCGAGCACGACTGGCCGCCGGCTTACGGCTGACCACGCGCTTGAAGCGGCTTTGTAACGCCTTGCGATACTCTTCAAACCCCTCACCCTGGAATACCTTGACCAGAAACTGGCCATCAGGTTCCAGCACCCGCTCAGCCATATCCAGCGCCAACTCTGCCAGATACATGGCCCGCGGCTGATCTACCGCGCTATTACCACTCATATTGGGGGCCATGTCGGACATTACAAGGTCTGCCCGCCGATCTCCCAACGACGCGAGGATTTGCTCGTATATCTCATCTTCACGAAAATCCCCTTCAATGAAGGTCACGTCCGGCAAGGCATCCATGGCCAGAATGTCACTGGCAATCACCGTACCTTTGCCGCCAATCAACTGCCCCGCCACCTGGCTCCAACCGCCGGGGGCCGCCCCCAAATCCAGCACGGTCATGCCTGGGCGGAACAGGCGGTCTTTTTCGTGCATCTCCAGCAGCTTGAAACTGGCCCGGGAGCGATATCCCTGCTCTTGAGCCTTGGCCACCCATGGGTCATTAAAATGCTCTTTGAGCCAGGCTTTGCTGGTCTTGGAACGGCTGGACTTCGCCATGAAGCACTCTCTCCTGAATTCTCTCTACCCTCACCCACACAGCCCGCACACACGATGGCTGCTTTTCCGTCGGCTAATCCGTAGAATACGCGCACAGCAACCCTTTCTGGAGCCACACCGTGCCGCTATCTACCCAGGACATCAAACGGTTACGCCGTATTGGTCATCACCTGAAACCCGTTCTGATCTTTGGCGACAAGGGACTCAGCGACAACTTCGTGGAAGAGCTCAACCTGCGCCTGGAAGATCACGAGCTGATCAAGGTGAAGGTCAACGCAGAAACCCGCGACGACCGCGCCGCCATTGTGCAAGCCCTTACCGAGAAAGGCAGCGCCGAGCTAATCCAGCGCATCGGCAACATCGCCCTGCTCTACCGCCCGGCCCAACAGCCCAGCGCGAAACTGTCGAATATTTTGCGGTACCAGAATGCCTGATGCCCGGCGCTGAACGCTAAAAGAAAAGGCGGCGTGTTTCCACGCCGCCTTTTCTTTTTGTCTGGCGTCATGCATCCAGCATCAGATGTTCAGATATGCTCTACCTGATCGACTTCATACTCACGGGTGCCACCTGGAGTATCGATCTGCACCACATCCCCTTCTTCACGACCAATCAGGCCACGGGCAATCGGTGAGTTCACGCTCAGCTTGCCTTCCTTGATATTGGCTTCGTCGTCACCAACAATCTGGTAGACCTTGGTTTCGTCCGTATCCACATCAATGATGGTCACGGTGACACCAAAAATCACTTTGCCGTTATTTTCGATATCCTGAATATCAATAATCTGTGCATTGGAGAGCTTGCCTTCAATGTCAGCGATACGTCCCTCACAAAAACCCTGCTGTTCACGGGCCGCGTGATATTCCGCATTCTCTTTCAGGTCACCGTGTTCGCGGGCCTCTGCAATGGCAGCAGAGATACGCGGGCGATCTTCTTTTTTCAGTTTTTCCAGTTCATCGCGCAGGGCTTTGGCGCCCTTGGCGGTCATCGGTACGCGTTGCATAATTATCCTCGTGTCTTTTAACAGGCGTTGAATCCACCCTGCTAACGGAACCGCCCGGAGCACTCGCTCCGAGCGCTCCCGACGACGATTTATTTCATTTCTGCGTGCAGATCCTGCAAGCGACGAACAGTGGGCTCACCACTAATGCCCAGCGCCTGACATACCGCATGGGCAGCGGCGATGGTGGTGGTGTAGAACACCTTGTGCTGCAATGCCGAACGACGAATCGCGAAAGAATCACGGGTCGCTTGCTTGCCTTCAGTGGTATTCACGATCAGGGCAATCTGATCATTCTTTATCATGTCCACGATATGCGGACGCCCTTCCAGCACCTTGTTCACAACCTGCACTTCAAGGCCCGCATCGCCCAGCACCTTGGCCGTGCCCTTGGTAGCAACCAGGCTGAAGCCACGCTCGATCAACATGCGCGCCACGTCAACAGAGGCTGGCTTATCCACTTCGCGCACGGAAATGAAGGCAGTCCCTGTTTCCGGCAGCTTTTCTCCGGCGCCCAGGGACGCCTTGCCAAAGGCTTCCGCAAAGGTCGCACCGACACCCATCACTTCACCGGTAGATTTCATTTCCGGTCCCAGAATCGGATCGACTTTCGGGAACTTGGCGAACGGGAACACCGCCTCTTTCACGAAATAGTGCTGCGGTTTGACCTCTTCTGTGAAACCTTGTTCCTTGAGGCTGGTGCCTGCCATGCAGCGAGCAGCCACCTTCGCCAGGGACACACCGATGCACTTGGACACATACGGTACCGTCCGTGAGGCACGCGGATTCACTTCCAGCACATACACGTCGCCGCTCTTCACCGCGAACTGCACGTTCATCAAACCCACCACGCCCAGCTCCAGCGCCATATCGGCAGCCTGCTGACGCATCACGTCCTGGACATCGTCGTCCAGCGAATACGGAGGCAGAGAGCATGCGGAGTCACCGGAGTGAACACCTGCCTGCTCAATGTGCTGCATGATGCCACCGATAACCACATCGGTTCCGTCACACACCGCATCCACATCCACCTCAATGGCGTCGTCCAGGAAGCGATCCAGCAATACCGGGGAGTCATTGGAAACCGACACCGCGTTCATCATGTAGTTACGCAGTTCTGCTTCACCGTAAACGATTTCCATGGCACGGCCACCCAGCACATAGGAAGGACGGACCACCAACGGATAACCGATTTCTTCTGCCAGGCGCACACCGTCTTCCATGGAACGGGCGGTGCGGTTAGGCGGCTGCTTCAGGCCAAGCTTATTAACCATCTGCTGGAAACGTTCACGGTCTTCCGCTTCATCGATGGCATCCGGCGGCGTACCAATAATCGGCACACCGGCCGCCTGCAGGGCACGAGCCAGCTTCAGCGGTGTTTGACCGCCGTATTGAACAATCACGCCCTTGGGCTTTTCTTTTGCCACGATAGCCAGCACGTCTTCCAACGTAATCGGCTCGAAGTAGAGACGATCGGAGGTATCGTAATCGGTAGACACGGTCTCAGGGTTACAGTTGACCATGATGGCCTCGTAACCGTCCTCCTTCATGGCAAACGCCGCATGCACACAGCAGTAATCGAACTCGATACCCTGACCAATCCGGTTAGGACCGCCACCAATGACCATGATCTTGTCACGGTCGGAAGGGTTAGCCTCGCACTCTTCGTCGTAACTTGAGTACATGTAGGCGGTATCGGTGGCGAATTCTGCTGCACAGGTATCGACCCGCTTGTAAATTGGCAACACATTCAGTTCTTCGCGCTTGCCCCGCACATCCGCTTCTTTTACACCCAGCAACTGAGCCAGACGCGCATCGGAGAAACCTTTGCGCTTAAGCGCATAGAGACTATCGCGGTTCAAGCCACTGAAAGTGCTGTCGGCCAACTGCTGCTCGGCACGGATCAAGTCTTCAATCTGCACCAAGTACCAGCGGTCGATTTTGGTGATATTGAACACATCATCCACGGTCATGCCGACCCGGAAGGCATCGCCAACGATCCAGATACGCTCAGGGCCCGGCGTAGCAAGTAACTGCGCCACCTGCTCACGGGCGTCCGGCGCTGCCGGATCCACATGCGGGTCAAAGCCGATGGATTCCGTTTCCAGACCACGCAACGCTTTCTGCACAGATTCCTGGAAGTTACGGCCAATGGCCATCACTTCACCAACAGATTTCATCTGGGTGGTCAGCACGGCGTCAGCTTCAGCGAACTTCTCGAAGTTGAAGCGCGGAATCTTGGTTACCACATAATCGATGGACGGCTCGAACGAGGCCGGGGTTTTGCCGCCGGTAATTTCGTTCTGCAGTTCATCCAGGGTGTAACCCACCGCCAGCTTTGCCGCCACCTTGGCGATCGGAAAACCGGTGGCTTTGGAGGCCAACGCCGAAGAGCGACTGACCCGCGGGTTCATTTCAATCACCACCATGCGCCCGTTGTCCGGATTAATGCCGAACTGAACGTTGGAGCCACCCGTCTCTACACCGATTTCACGCAGCACTGCCAAGGAGGCATCACGCATGATCTGCAGTTCTTTATCGGTGAGCGTCTGGGCCGGCGCCACAGTAATAGAGTCACCGGTGTGCACCCCCATGGGGTCAAAGTTTTCGATAGAACAAACGATGATGCAGTTATCCTTTTTATCGCGGACAACTTCCATCTCATATTCTTTCCAACCCAGTAAAGACTCGTCGATCAACAACTCATTGGTGGGCGACAGGTCCAAGCCACGCTGGCAGATTTCTTCAAACTCTTCACGGTTATAGGCGACGCCCCCACCGGACCCCCCCATGGTAAAACTGGGCCGGATGATGCAGGGGAAGCCCAGCGACTCAAGAGCGGCGCTGGCTTCCTCCATGTTGTGGGCAATGGCAGAGCGTGGGCACTCCAAGCCGATGGCTTTCATCGCCTTGTCAAAACGGGAGCGATCTTCCGCTTTGTCGATGGCATCTTCGGTGGCACCGATCATTTCCACGCCAAATTCTTTGAGCACCCCGTTATGGTCCAGCTCCAGAGCACAGTTCAGCGCAGTCTGACCGCCCATGGTCGGCAGCAGCGCATCCGGGCGCTCCTTCTCGATGATCTTGGCCACGGTCTGCCAGGTAATCGGCTCAATATAGGTCGCATCCGCCATGGCCGGGTCGGTCATGATGGTCGCCGGGTTGGAGTTAACCAGAATCACCCGGTAACCCTCTTCGCGCAGCGCTTTACAGGCCTGGGCACCGGAATAGTCAAACTCACAGGCCTGGCCGATCACAATCGGGCCAGCACCAATAATGAGGATGCTTTTTAAATCACTTCTTTTTGGCATAGTCACTAACCGTCAAACGTTAATTTCAATTGCCAGCGCGCCCGACGTCGAGCGTCGGACGTCGGACGCTTATTTCGCTTCCATCAGCTCGATGAAATGATCGAACAATGGCGCACAGTCGCGCGGCCCTGGGCTCGCTTCCGGGTGCCCCTGAAAACTGAAGGCGGGCACATCAGTGCGCTCAATGCCTTGTAAGGTACCGTCGAACAGCGACACATGGGTCACCTTCAGGTTGGCTGGCAGGGTATCTATATCCACCGCAAAACCATGGTTCTGGCTGGTAATCATCACCGTGTCATCGGCCAGGGTTTTTACCGGGTGGTTAGCCCCATGATGGCCGGTAGCCATTTTCATGGATTTGGCCCCACTGGCCAGTGCCAACAACTGATGCCCCAAGCAAATACCGAACACCGGCAAGCCCGTACCAACAATCTCCTGGATCGCGGCAATGGCGTAATCGCAAGGTTCCGGGTCACCGGGTCCGTTGGACAGGAAGACACCATCCGGCTTCATGGCCAGCACGTCGGACGCAGGCGTTTGCGCCGGCACCACGGTAAGCTTGCAGCCGCGCTCGGCCAGCATGCGCAGGATGTTGCGCTTAACGCCGTAGTCGTAGGCCACCACATGGAAGCGGGTCTCACCCTGTTCGGTGTGCCCCTGCTCCAGGTCCCAGGTGGACTCGGTCCAGCTGTAAGGCTCGGCGACACTCACTTCCTTGGCCAGATCCATGCCTTTCAGGCCGGGGAACCCCTTGGCCGCAGCCAGCGCCTGCGTTTCGTCCACACTGCCGCCGGCCAGAATGCAGCCATTCTGGGCGCCTTTGTCACGCAAAATGCGCGTTAGGCGGCGCGTGTCGATATCGGCGATGGCAACGATGTTGCGATCACGCAGGTAGTCCGAAAGAGATTGCTCACTACGCCAGTTGCTCACTGTCATGGCCAGATCACGAATCACCAGGCCCGAGGCCCAGATTCGAGAGGACTCTTCATCCTCGGCAGTGACGCCAGTGTTACCAATATGCGGATAGGTAAGGGTTACAATCTGCTTGGCATAGGAAGGATCCGTCAGGATCTCCTGATAGCCAGTCATGGCGGTGTTAAACACCACCTCACCCACGGTTTCACCCGTGGCACCGATTGCAACACCCCGAAAGATGCTTCCGTCTTCAAGAGCGAGAATGGCGGGAACCGTCAACGCAACCTCCAGGCTGATAGGGAATAGGGAGATCTGCGGCGGGTGCGCTCGCAAAAAAGCGAGATGGATTCCTCCACCTCGCTTTTTCTAAATTCTTCATTCGGCGCCCCGCACGCCCATCACGGGCTGCGCGCTATTTTAGGGCTTTGTGGCCCCGCTGTCACGCAGCAATCCCGTTGATAGACCAGTGGCAGGCTTGGCAGGCGGCTAGGCCTTGCCCCAACCGGCGCTTTCACCGGCCAGACCAAGCACATCCTGCATGTCAAACAGCCCCTTGTCCTGGCTGCCCAACCACGCAGCCGCACGCACAGCACCGCGACCGAACGACATACGACTGGAGGCCTTGTGGGTAATTTCCACCCGCTCACCCTCTGCGGCAAACATCACTGTGTGGTCGCCGACAATATCGCCGGCCCGAATCGTCTCGAAACCAATAGTATGGCGCTCGCGCTCGCCGGTGCGGCCTTCGCGACCGTACACCGCACACTCGTTCAGATCGCGCCCCAAGGTTTGAGCCACCACTTCACCCATGCGCAACGCCGTACCGGACGGCGCATCTATTTTATGCCGATGGTGGGCCTCAATCACTTCGATATCCACCTCATCGCCCATAATCTGCGCCGCCGTTTCCAGCAATTTGAAGCACAAGTTCACCCCAATGGAGTAATTGGGTGCAAAACAGATAGCGATATCATCGCTGGCGGCACGCACGGCCGCTTTCTGCTCATCATCCAAACCGGTAGTGCCGATCACCAACCGGGTGCCCGCCTCGCGACACACCTGAAGATTCTTCACCGTGGCTTCCGGCACAGTGAAGTCGATAAACACATCTGCCTCATTTACCACCTTGGCCAGATCATCCGCCAGCAACACTCCACTGACTCCTTGCCCCACCAGCTCACCGGCATCGGCACCGATCAGACTGGAACCGGGGACATCCACCGCCGCCGCCAGCGTGGTATCCGGGTTGGCCAGCGTCGCCTCAATCAGAATACGCCCCATGCGACCCGCCGCACCGATAATACCTACTTTCATGGTGTCTCCTTGGTTAAAAGCCGGATGTCGAACACCAGAAGCCTCGCGCGCCTCTCAACCCAAACGGGAAAAACGAAGCGACGAGAGCCTGGCATCAAGCTCCTTATTCTAGCAGAAAGGGCGATAGGGTCATCCGAACACCTGCCTGGCAGCGATGAACAAAACCGCCAGCACACGGGCAAAGCCCACAAAAAAGCCCGACGCGGCAATCGCGTCGGGCTTTTTATTACGCCAGCACTTACTTGGTATCGAAAAAACGCTTAACGCCTTCGAACCAGCTACTCTTGCGCGGGTTGTGACGGTTGCCGCCGCTCTCCAGAGATTCCTGGAATTGGCGCAACAACTCTTTCTGCTCGCCAGACAACTTCACCGGCGTTTCAATCACCACCTTGCACAGCAAATCACCCGGGGCGCCACCACGTACCGGCGCCACACCCTTGCCGCGTAAACGGAACAGCTTGCCGCTCTGGGTTTCCGCCGGCACTTTCAGCTTAACCTTGCCATTCAAGGTGGGCACATCCAGCTCACCACCGAGAGAGGCATCAACAAAGCTAATCGGCACTTCACAATACAAATTGTCGCCGTCACGCTGGAAGATATCGTGCTCTCGCACGGCCACCTGAACGTACAAGTCACCGGACGGTGCACCATGCATGCCCGCCTCGCCTTCACCAGCAAGACGGATGCGATCACCTGTATCCACGCCAGCAGGGATCTTCACCGACAGGGTCTTGGTGTTCTGCACACGGCCTTGTCCGCCGCAGTTACCGCAAGGGTCTTTAATGATCTTGCCTTCACCCTTACAGGTGGGGCACGCCTGCTGCACGGTGAAGAAGCCCTGCTGCATACGTACCTGTCCGACGCCACCACAAGTGGTGCACGTTACGGGCTGGCTACCTTCTTTCGCGCCACTGCCATGGCAGACCTCACAACTATCCCACGTGGGGATGCGAATTTTTTCATCGCAACCGCGCACAGCCTGCTCCAGGCTCAGCTCCAGCGTATAACGCAGATCTGCGCCCCGGGCCGGGCCGCGGCGGCCACCGCCACCCCCAGCACCGCCGAAGATATCGCCGAAGATGTCACCGAAGATGTCACCAAAACCGCCGCCGCCGAAACCACCACCAGCACCTGCACCACCACCCTGGCCATTAACGCCGGCATGGCCGAACTGGTCGTAGGCCGCGCGTTTCTGCTCATCGGCGAGGACTTCGTAGGCTTCTTTCGCTTCCTTGAATTTGGCCAGCGCCTCCTTATCATCCGGGTTACGGTCCGGATGGTATTTCATCGCCAGCCGGCGATAAGCCTTTTTTAGGTCTTGGGCACTGGCATCTTTCGCCGCGCCCAACACTTCATAATAATCACGTTTGGACATAGATAAGCCTTTGGCTTAGCCAGACGCCCGACGCCGGAGGCCGGACACAGAAGCCAAAGAGCATCCGCGTCCAACGTCCGGCGTCAGGCTTCAGGCGTTACTTACTTCTTCTTGTCGTCGTCGACTTCTTCAAACTCTGCGTCGACTACGTCATCACCCGCTTGCGATTGCTCACCTTCCGCTCCGGCAGCGCCTTCGGCCTGCTGAGCTTGCTCGGCGTACATTTTCTCGGCCAGCGGCGCGGACACTTCAGACAGCGCCTTGATTTTGGCTTCGATGTCGTCCTTGTCGCTGCCTTTGGCGGCTTCTTCCAGCTCGTCCACGGCTTTGGTGATGGCTTCTTTCTCTTCATCGGTGGCCTTGTCGCCCGCTTCTTCAAGCGTTTTGCGGGTAGCATGCACCAAGTGATCCGCCTGGTTGCGAGTCTGCACCAGCTCTTCGAATTTTTTATCTTCGTCCGCGTGAGCTTCGGCGTCCTGCACCATTTGATCGATTTCTTCATCAGACAGACCAGAAGAAGCCTTGATCTGAATGGTTTGCTCTTTACCGGTAGCCTTATCTTTCGCACCCACGTGCAAAATACCGTTGGCATCAATGTCGAAGGTCACTTCGATCTGCGGCATACCGCGCGGCGCCGGCGGGATATCTTCAAGATTGAACTGGCCCAACGACTTGTTCTGGCTCGCTTGCTTACGCTCACCCTGCAACACGTGCACTGTCACGGCCGTCTGGTTGTCATCCGCCGTGGAGAACACCTGCGACGCATTGGTCGGGATAGTGGTGTTTTTCTCGATCAGCGGAGTCATCACGCCGCCCATGGTTTCAATACCCAAGGTCAGCGGAGTCACGTCCAGCAACAGCACGTCGGTTACGTCACCGCTCAGTACCGCACCCTGAATCGCAGCACCCATGGCAACGGCTTCGTCCGGGTTAACGTCTTTGCGCGGCTCTTTGCCGAAGAACTCAGTAACGCTCTTCTGCACCATTGGCATACGGGTTTGACCACCCACCAGAATCACATCAGTGATATCGGCCGTTTTCACCCCAGCATCCGTCAATGCGGTTTTGCACGGCTCGAGTGAACGGGTCACCAGATCACCCACCAAAGACTCCAGCTTGGCGCGCGTCACTTTCACCACCAAGTGCTTGGGGCCAGTGCTATCGGCAGTAATGTACGGCAGATTAACTTCCGTCTGTTCGGCAGAGGACAGCTCAATTTTGGCTTTCTCAGCCGCCTCTTTCAGACGCTGCATGGCCAGCGGGTCGCCGCCCAAATCGATTCCGGAATCCACCTTGAACTGGTCAGCCAAAAAGTTGATCAATGCCAAGTCGAAATCTTCACCACCCAAGAAGGTGTCACCATTAGTGGCCAACACTTCAAACTGGTGTTCGCCATCCACTTCGGCGATTTCAATAATTGAGATATCGAAAGTACCACCACCCAAGTCATACACGGCGATGGTGCGATCACCACCTTTCTTGTCTAGGCCATAAGCTAGAGCAGCCGCGGTGGGCTCGTTAATAATACGCTTCACATCCAGGCCAGCGATACGACCGGCATCTTTGGTGGCCTGGCGCTGGGAATCGTTGAAGTATGCCGGCACGGTGATAACGGCCTCGGTAACAGCCTCACCCAAGTAGTCTTCCGCGGTCTTCTTCATTTTCTTCAGCACTTGCGCAGAAATCTGCGGCGGCGCCATTTTCTCGCCCTTCACTTCGACCCAGGCGTCACCGTTGTCGGCCTTGGTGATCTTGTAGGGCACCATCTTGATGTCCTTCTGAACCACCTTATCGTCAAAACGACGGCCGATCAGACGCTTCACCGCGTACAGAGTGTTTTCCGGGTTAGTCACCGCCTGACGCTTGGCAGATTGGCCAACCAAAGTCTCTTTGTCGTCGGTGTAGGCGATGATAGACGGCGTAGTGCGAGCGCCCTCTGCGTTTTCGATAACCTTAGTTTTGTCACCTTCCAGCACGGCCACACAGCTGTTGGTCGTACCCAGGTCGATACCAATAATTTTACCCATAATCGTTCTCTCTCCTTCACACCAGCCGGGACCCTTTCGGCGCCCCAGGCAGTTGAATTACTAACTCGTCTGGCTTCTATATGGCGGTCGTTGCTGTCATTTCAAGGGAACTTGTTGATTTTGAATGCTTCACTTTTACAACGACGTTGACACCCCAAACCGGGAGCCAGACCCGCTTTTGTATCTAGCTTCACGCATCAAGCCGGACCATCATGGGGCCTTGCTAACCACCACCCGTGCCGGGCGAATCAGCCGGCCATTCAGCTGGTAGCCTTTCTCTAGCACCTCAATCACGCTATTGGGGTCCATATTCGGCACCGGCACCATGGTCATGGCTTCATGCAATTCGGGGTTAAACGGTTCGTCTGCCGGATTAATCTGTTCGATGTTATAACGGGCAAACGCATCCAACAGAGACTTCAGCGTTAACTCGATACCTTCACGGGCGCCTTTTAGTGCATCGTCGTCGGCATCCAACGCCGCCAGGCCACGCTCCAAGTTGTCCGCCACACTCAACAGATCACCAGCAAACTTCTCCAAGGCAAACTTGCGGGCATGCTGCACGTCACGCTCGGCGCGCTTACGCACATTCTGCACTTCTGCCTGGGCACGGACATCCGCCTCAGCCAACGCCTTCTTAACCTTGGCCAGCTCCGCCTCTACGTCAGCCAGTTTCTCTTCAGCGGTGGGCTCAACCGCCTCGGCCTCTGCAGCGGCCGCAGCCTGCTGTTCTTCAACTGTCTCTACCTGTGGTTCGGCATTTTTCTGGTCTTTTTCCTGCTCACTCATTGGTCACTCCACGCCCCTATCCGGGCTTTTATCAGGAAAGCGGGCAAAGATATGGGAACTATCAGGCAGGATTCAAGGGGGCAAGATGGCAAGCCTCAAGCTTCAAGCGGCAACAGGGGCCAGGCGGCCGCCATTCGCCACAGGTTATACCCCGCCATTTGACCAAGGAAACGCGCCGCGCCGCCATTAATTGCAGCGGGAAAGGCCGCAACACAGGGCACGCCGACCGGCGTTGCAGCTTGTGGGGTATTTTAAAGCTGGGTAAGCGCCGCCGAAAGAATCTTGGCGGTGATATCCACAGTGGGGATAACCTTTTCATAATCCATGCGGGTGGGGCCCACCACTGCCAACACCCCCATCGGGCCATCATCCGCCGTGTAAGGAGCGGAAATCAGCGAATAATCCTCAAACGGCTGAAAGCCTGATTCTCGGCCGATAAAGATCTGCACCCCATCAGCTTTCATGGAGCGCTCCAGCAGATGCAAAATGTCACGCTTATGATTAAAGGCATCAAACAAGTTACGCAGCTGCCCCAAATTTTCCGCCTCAGCAGTCTGGATGAGGTTCGATTCCCCGGATACCACATAATCTGAATCGGCGCGCTCGGTACGCAGCGCCTTGTCTGCCACCGCCACAGCAGTCTGCATCAGCGCATCCATCTGCAGGCGGTCCGTATTCATGGTATCGAGCAAACCATCGCAAATGCTGTTCAAGTCACAGCCAGCATAGGTAAGATTGATGTAGTTAGCCGCCTGGCGCAATTCCACGCCATCGTAATCCCGGTCGGTATGAATGATCCGGTTCTGCACTTCGGAGCGGTTGACCACCAGCACCACCAGCACCCGCTTGCCCGACAACGGCAGAAACTCCACCTGGCGCAGGGTAGACACCTCGCGGCGGGGCACCGCCACCAGTCCTGCCATGCGAGTTAACTCCGCCAGGGTTTTCGATGCCTGGGCGATCAACTCCCGGGAAGACTGCTCCGGCGCCAGCAACTGACGCAGCTCTTTTTTCAAATACCGGTGATCCGGGCGCTCCATCACGCTGGTCGCCAATAGCGAATCCACGTACAGCCGGTAACCCAGCTCTGTAGGAATTCGCCCCGCCGAAGTGTGCGGGCTACTCAACACCCCCAATTCTTCAAGCTCCGACATGATATTGCGCACCGTGGCCGGGCTCACCGTCAAGCCGCTACCGCTGGCCAGCGTTTTCGAGCCCACCGGCTGGCCATCACGGATATGCCGCTCCACCAGTGTCATCAGCAGGCGTTGCTTGCGTTCGTTGAGATCCAGCTTTGTCATAGGTGTATATGTACCAGAAAATCGCCACTCTATTATATAGAGAACCGTAGCCGGATTTCATTGAGCAGGGGCTTACACTCCCAGCGCGAATCCCCTACCATTAACCAGCACTGACCATAAGAACAGTCATAATCACAAGGATGTCATCATGACCGACGAAACCCCAAACAATCCTTACCAAGCCCCGGACAGCATAGCCCAGAAGCCCGCCAACGCCGATGCCCCTGAGCTGGCCAGCCGGCTGTATCGCTTTCTCGGCGCCATCATTGATGGCCTAGTGCAAATGATCATTATCGGCCCGATCATCTATTTCACCGGAATCTGGGGCGCCATGATGCAAAGCAACAGCAATATCAGCCTGTCCACCAGCGTCGGCCTGTTTGTCGCCGGGGAGCTGATCTTCCTGGCCTTGCAAGGCTGGCTACTGTTTAACCGCCAGCAAACCATTGGCAAAGCCCTTCTCAACATGCGCATCGTCGGCATGGAACAGGACAGCGTTCCCGCCGGCAAACTCTATGGGCTGCGTTATTTTGTTTTCCACGTGCTCGCCCAGCTGCCCGGCATCAACCTGATTATGCTTATCGACCCGTTATTGATTTTCCGGTCAGATCGACGCTGCCTGCACGATCACCTCGCCGGCACCCAAGTGATTCAAACCCAGCAAACGACCACTTAATCACGATTTCGCCTGTCGCGGAGGAATACCATGCTGACCCACCTAAGCGTTCGTCACTTTGCCACCGTTGAGCAGTTGGAGCTAGAACCCGAAAGCGGGCTCACCACCATCAGCGGCGAAACCGGGGCAGGCAAATCCGTCATTATCGACGCCCTGGGGCTCACCTTGGGAGACAGGGCCGACTCATCGGTTGTTCGCCACGGGCACGACCGCGCCGAAGTGCTAGCCACCTTCGACCTGAGCAACAACGCTGCCGCGCAGCAATGGCTGGCCGAACGTGAGCTGGATGATGAAGAACAATGCCTGCTACGCCGTACCGTGCGTGCCGACGGCCGCTCCCGAGCCTATGTGAACGGCACACCCACCCCGCTGGCAGAGGTACGAGAGCTGGGTGAACGCCTGATCAGCATTCACAGCCAGCACGAGCATCAAGCACTACTAAAAAAGGAGGCCCACCGGCAGTTGCTGGACAATTTTGCTCATGCTCGCGAGCTGGCCAACAGCGTGCGCGAGCACTGGCGCCATTGGCAAAAAGCCCGCCGTGCCCACGACGACGCCCTGAACCAGGCCCGTGAGCAGAATGAGAAAGAAGAACTGTTACGCTTCCAGCTGGAAGAATTGGACGCCCTCGCCCTGCAGGACGGCGAGCTGGAGCAACTGGAACAGGAGCAACAACGGCTAGGGAACGCAGAAAGCTTGATCCGGGTTTGCCAACAGTCCCTTAACGCACTCTATGAAGACGAGGAAGGCACCTGTAACGACCACCTCAGCCAAGTTAGCCACTGGCTGGACGAGGCGCGCAATAATGACGACGGCCTGGGCAGCATTGCCGACACCGTGGAATCCGCCCGCCTGCAAGTGGAAGCCGCCGCCGACGACCTGCGCCATTACTTGGAAAAACTGGATCTGGACCCGGCACGCCTTAGCCAGGTGGAAGAACGCCTGAGCCAAAGCTACACCCTCGCCCGCAAGCACCGCATTCGCCCGGAAGAGCTGGTAGAACATCATCGCAGCCTGCTGGCCGAATCCGATGCCCTGGGCAATGTGGATGCCCACCTGCACGCTCTTGCGGAACAGGAAACGACCGCCCAGCAGCACTACATGGACAGCGCCCGCAAACTGACCAAGGCTCGCCGCAGCGCCGCCAAAACGCTCAGCCAGCAAGTGCAAAAGCAACTCACGGCTCTGGGCATGAAAGCCGCGCAGCTGGATGCCTGCCTGAGTGAATGTTCACCGAGCCTGGAGGGCCTGGAAGAAGTGGAATTCTTGTTTACCGCTAACCCAGGACAGCCACTTAAGCCACTGGGCAAAGTCGCTTCCGGTGGCGAATTATCGCGGGTAAGCCTGGCCATTCAGGTGATCTGTGCGCGCAACCTGACTGTACCCAGCCTGGTGTTCGATGAAGTGGACGTGGGCGTTGGCGGCGGCGTAGCCGAGATTGTGGGCCGATTACTGCGCGAACTGGGGCAGCATGCCCAAGTGTTATGCATTACCCACCAGCCACAGGTGGCCAGCCAAGGGCATCAACACTGGCAGGTGCACAAAATTCAGAATGACGAGACCACCCACACCCGCATTGAGGGGATGGACGAAGCAGCAAGAGTGGAAGAACTGGCGCGGATGCTGGGCGGGGTAGAAATCACCGAATCTACCCGCAATCATGCCAAAGAGATGCTAAACAAAGCGCAGGCAGCATAAAGAGGCCTGCATAGCGCACGCTACAGGCCTCACGCCTCGGCCTTCCTGGCGTGCAGCATGAAGCGTGGTGCGCTATTACTGCTTCTTGGGTCTAACGTACAGCACCAGAGAATGATCCACAATTTCGTAACCGTGCGCCTCAGCAATAGCGTGTTGGCGTGTTTCGATCACGTCATCCATGAACTCAACCACGTCACCGGTTTCCATGCACACCATATGGTCGTGGTGGTCTTCGTCGGCCAGCTCAAACACGGCAGAGCCGCCTTCAAAGTTGTGGCGCAGCACCATGCCGGCCTGCTCGAACTGCGTCAGCACGCGGTATACGGTCGCCAAACCCACGTCTTCGCCGGAGTCCATCAATGATTTGTAGATATCTTCCGCGCTCAGGTGGCGCTCTTCGGACTTCTCCAGCTGCTGCAGGATTTTCACCCGCGGCAGGGTCACTTTAAGGCCCGCTTTTCTGAGATCCTGATTATCCAATGCGTATGCTCCATCTGCCAATCAATGGCGGTTTTGAAAAAGGCGGGTAATCTGTACCACCGGGGCTCCAAGGCGAACTCATCGCTCCGGAGGCTGTCCATTAAAAGGACCATACCGCCAGACCGGAGTTTGTCATAGGTTCCCAAGTCTGTATTATCGCCCGAACACTTAGCGAAGTCGAAAATCATGCCCCGCATTCTAATCTCACTGACACTGATATCTCTGCTAGCGACTGCCGGCTGCAGCACACTGCGCTTTCCCGGCGTCTACCGAATTGATATTCCGCAAGGCAACTTCGTCACCGAAGACATGCTCAGCGAATTACAGCCTGGCATGTCACCGGAGCAAGTGCGCTACGTTCTCGGCGCCCCCACTTTGGTGGACCCGTTCACGCCAGACCTCTGGCTCTACCCCATGACTTACCGGCCCGGCAAAGGTGATGACGTGAGCCAGAACATCGCCGTTTACTTTAAGAACGGTGCGTATAGCCGCTATGAGGGCAAGGTCATCGACGACTTTAAGGCCAAGACCTCCGGTCGCAACGACATTGAGTTGCAACGCAAAGCCGCAGATCGCAAGGAAGACGCCAAAGAGACTTCACCCTTGTGAAGGCCTTTCATACCTTGCCCGCTGACGCTTTTTCCTTCGCCCGCTTCTTGCGGTTGAGCTTCGGATCGGCAGTCAACGGGCGATAAATTTCCACCCGCTCACCGGCTTTCAAAACGTGGCCGGCCGGGTTTGCCACCACCTTGCCAAACACCCCCATGGGCGCCTTGTCCAACTCCAGATCGGCAAACTGTTCAGCGATACCCGACAATCGAGCGGCATCCAGCATAGATGTCCCCTCTGGCACATCCAAACCGATCAAGCGTTGCTTCTGCGGCAACGCATAGGCCACTTCCACGTGAATCATCTGCTCGCTCACTGCCTGGATGCCCCCACCGCTGGCGCAGAGGGCACCTCCTCCATATTGCTGGCTTCAACCGGTTCAGCTATGGAATCAGGTATATTCACCTCGGCAGCATCCTGAGTATCGGATATCGGTTCAGCGCCCTCCAACTTGTCAGCTGCCGGTGGCTCGGGTGCAGACACCCCCTCATCCACAGGCACCACCGCACTCCAAATTGAATACACAAACAAGGCCACCACGGCCGCAGGGGAGAAAATTCGTACCAGCGCACGCCATACCAGATACAACTTGAAGTTCTTGATGCCCAGCTCCTTGCGCGCCTGAGTTTCCTTCATCACCCAGCCGGCAAAGATAGCGATTAACAAGCCACCCAGTGGCAACATCACCGTAGTGGACAAAAATTCCATGTTGTCGAAGAAGGTGCCTGCCAGGAAGGTATTATCCTCCCACACATTGAACGACAGCACCGAGCCAACCCCTAATAGCCAAGCGCCCAAACCCACCAGTATGGCGGCCTTCACTCGAGTCAGGCCTTTTTCCACCAACCAGGCTACCACTGGCTCACCCAAGCTAATGGACGAGCTCCACGCCGCGCACACTACCAACAGGAAGAATAAAGAGCCAAACAACACGCCACCGGGAATATTACCGAACGCCAGAGGCAGAGTGACAAACATCATCCCCGGCCCCTGGCCCACTTCCAACCCGCCAGAGAACAGCAACGGGAACATGGCCATGCCAGCACCCAGTGCCACCAGAGTATCCAGCACGGCAACAATAGCCACAGTAGAAAGAATTGATACCGGTTTATTTTTGCCGGTTTTCGGGTCGGTCACCTCGCGGGGCATATAGGCCCCATAGGCCATGATCGCCCCCATGCCGAGGCTCAGCGTAAAGAACGCCTGCCCAACCGCCACCAGCACCGCTTTGCCAGTGAGCTTGGAGAAATCAAACGCAAACAGGAAACTCATGGCCTCGCTAAAGCCGGGGGTTGTCGTCGCGTAACCCACCAGCACCAGCAGCAGCACGAACAACAGCGGCATCAACACTTGTACGGCTTTTTCCAGCCCACCTTTCACCCCACGAGCAACCACCATCATGGTGAGCAGCATGAACAACGAGTGGAAACCCAGCATCAACCAAGGGTTGGCCAGCATGGTGTCAAAATGCGCCTCGGACTGAGTGGCCGTTATGCCTTCAAACGCCCCTCGGGCCGCCTCCCACGTGTAATATAATGCCCAGCTGGCCACCGCAGAATAAAACGACAGAATCAGGAATGCCGACAGCGCCCCCAGTATCCCGATGCCCGCCCAACGCTGGGTGACTTTGCTCTCACTGGCAAGCTTGCGCATGGTGTTGATCGGGCTCACCCCCCCTTTGCGCCCCAGCATGACTTCTGCGGCCATAATGGGGATCCCCACCACTGCAATACACAACAGATAGAGCAGCACAAAAGCACCGCCACCGTTTTCCCCGGTGATATATGGAAAGCGCCAGATATTGCCCAGCCCCACTGCCGACCCCGTTGCCGCCAAAATAAACACCCAACGGCTGCCCCACACTCCATGGACCGACTTGTTTTCTTGCTTCATAACACCATTACTCTTATTCGCGTGGCGGTATTGTCTTTTTTTTGGCAGGGCGGCTCAAGTGACAGCCAGCAACATCGCAAACATTGGCCACGGTCACTTGCCCGGGACCGGCCCCCGACAGACAAACCGCTATCAGCCAGCCACCCCTTGCTCTATAATCGCCGCCCTATGGGAAAAGCCAACAAAAAAGCCAAAGCACCGTCGGCCACCATTGCGCAAAACCGCAAGGCACGGCATGAATATCACCTAGAAGAGCACTTCGAAGCCGGCCTGGTATTGGAAGGTTGGGAGGTGAAATCACTGCGTGCCGGCAAAGGCAATCTTACAGAAGCCTATGTCTTGCTAAAAAACGGCGAAGCCTTTCTGTTCGGTGCCCGCTTCGAACCACTCAACACCACCAGCACCCACGTCACCCCTGACCCGACACGCACACGTAAGCTGTTGCTCCACCGTCGTGAGCTGGGGCGCGTATTTGGTGGCGTACAGAAAGACGGCTTCACCTGCGTACCGGTGAGCCTGTATTGGAAAAAAGGGTTCGCCAAATGCGACATCGCATTGGCCAAGGGCAAACAGAAATTCGACAAGCGCGCCACAGAGAAAGAGCGCGACTGGAACCGTCAGAAACAGCGCGTACTGCGGCAGAGATAACGCGAAGGCGCTACCTCTGCTCGCTGGGCACTGTCTAAAACTGGGTTATTACGCTGTGTGATGGGTATCCACATCCTGCGCACGGCTATCGCCACGTAACTGCCAGTAAAATTGCAACCAAGCACGCAGTACTGCAGGCATAAAGTAAACAGCGAACAGGATCACCGGAATACGCATCTCCGGAGTCGCCATATACACCAAATAAATGCCCGCTGCATACGCAGCCAGTGCAAACACTAATTGCAACGCTCTGTAGAGCAGCGGCTGAGCCTTCAAAGGCGACAGTGCCTTTTCGGAAACTTGCCCTGCTGACCGAAAGATCGTGTTCATCATCCTTCTCCTTCAATGAACGACAACGCTTTGATCAGCGGCCTTCTTGAAATCTCAATCTCAAGGCTCGCTGTAAAGCCATTGTGTGGTACACAATTTTTGAGCCAGATGCTTAGGGCGCTTATGGCTACCAGTTCATCTTTTGCTCAACCTCACCACTGAACACTGTCTTGTTCCTTGGTGACACCGTTATAGTGCGCCTTAATTATGTCAGAACAAGGTCACAAGGTAGGATTGTCGGACAAAAAGAGGGTAGATAGGTAACACTTTTCTCCACTACCCAACAAAACGCCCTCCTTTTATGTCGCTAACGACCAAATAGCCTCCAACTCCGCTGCCGTCTATCGTAATCTCATCCACACATTGAAATCGACTTCCTCGCCCCCATCCCTTAGAATGAACCCATCACAGGGGCCGACCTGGATTCGACGTCGGTACTGAATTCTGTGGTGCATGCCGAGAAGGTCACGAGTCTCGTAAATCATTTGTGGCACATTAAAGCAATCGCAAACGACGATTCTTACGCACTAGCAGCTTAAACCCTGCTTATCGCCAATCGACCCTGCCTGTGGGGAAGAGCGGCGAGCATCGCAACACAGGCTCGCAGCAAAGTCCGCCCCGGATGGCGCTGTTAAA
>NZ_JBEDTY010000026.1:0-3533 GCF_040119285.1 Alcanivorax sp. | reverse complement strand
CATTAATCACATCGCTCCAGGATGGGCTTGAAAACTCGGCTTTTACCTGATTAAAGAACAAGACAGTCCGTGAACGAGGCGTACACAAAATTAAGGGCTGAAGGGAGGTACGCTAACCTCACCAACCAAAAAAAGCAGGGCCTCCCGAAGGGCGTGACACTAGGCATGGCGCCCACTCGCCCTGCGATTGACAGCTACCTTTGCTATTATTACATTTAGTTACACCCTTATATCTTTTAGCGTTTTTCGCAAGGTTGAAATTCATGCTGTTCCGTCAGTTCTTCGACAAAACATCCAGCACCTACACCTATCTCATTGCGTCCGGCCGGGGTCGAGAAGCGCTCATCATCGACCCCGTAAAAGAGTCGACGGAGGCCTATCTTGGGTTAATTAATCAACTTGATCTTAAGCTTGTCCGGGCGATTGATACCCACACTCATGCTGACCACGTCACTGCCCTTGGTGATCTGCGTGACGCCACCCAATGCGTCACCATCATGGGTGAATTTACTAACGCGGAATGCGTATCAGAACATGTATCGGAAGGTGATCGAATTGATATCGACGGCATTCGGTTGGAAGCCATTTACACTCCGGGTCACACTGATGAATCCTTCAGTTTTTACTGGAATCAGGGCGACCAGAAGGCGGTATTCACTGGCGATGTGTTATTGATTCGCGGTAGTGGCCGGACTGATTTTCAGGGCGGCGACCCACGCAAGAGCTACGATTCTATCGTTAACAAACTGTTCCGCTTATCTGACGATACGTTGGTATATCCAGCGCATGACTACAAAGGAATGCTGAGCTCCTCCATCTACGAGGAGAAGCATTACAACCCACGTCTGGCGGGCAAATCGGAAGCCGAGTACGCCCGGATCATGAATAATCTTAACTTGCCCGACCCCAAACTGATGGATGTTGCCGTGCCTGCAAATCTGGCATGCGGAAAGCAACCGTGACGTTTGTAAGCATGGATTGTTACCCAATGGCGCAGCACTCTGCATTGAGTACTGAGTCCGGCCTCGATCGTGCCCTGGCGATAGCGATCCTTGCTGGCATTCTCGCCGGTCTCTTTTTGGATAAACCCAGCCGCTATGAGCTGACATAAACTTATTCAGAAGTTCCCTGAAATTAAAGGAGATATTCGATGGATATCAAACAACTTGATGAGCGCTTTAGTGTAACGGCGCAACCTGGTATTGACGATATTGAACAACTGGCAAACGCGGGTTTCCGCACGATTATTGCCAGCAGAGCTCGAAATGAAACGGACGACCAGCCTGATACCCAAACCCTGAAAAACAAGGCAGAGTCCCTGGGCATGACGTGGTACGAAATTCCAGTCGAACCGGGAAAGTACGCCCCTGAGGATATCGAGGCTTTTGCCAGCGCTTTGCAATCATCCACGGACCCGGTTCTCGGCTATTGTCGCACCGGGAAGCGCGCCATCCACTTGTGGGCCTATGCCAAGGCGGCTCACTATCCGATCGCGGACCTGCTCAGCCAAGCCAGCGCAGCCGGCTATGATCTGGAACCACTGCGGGACGATCTTGAGATATATCGAAATCGGATGGGTCAGAAGTGATCGCGAGATCGTCCCGTTAAAACTGGCCTTAAAATGTCAAAATGCCTTGGTGCCATCCGAGGGCTCACGAGCATGACTTTGTCGTTGATGATCGTCACATCTACTGGCCCAAATAAAAAGGACGCGCCACCCACTGGATAACGCGCCCCACAGTGCTTTCCAGGCTCTACAACTCGCCGGTGTGATTCGCCCCAACGGGGTTGCCGAACTCAAACGCATCGAGCTCGCGGTTCAGTTTCGGTACCGGCAAAGTGAATGCGCTGGGAGGGTTCACGGGCGCCGTACTCCTGGCCGGCTTCGCTCTCTTCATGGTGGTTGAGAGCATTGATCGCTTTATCCATCCGGTCACGATTTCGTTCAACGGCGCTATTTTCGTAGCGATCATCGGACTGATCGTCAACGGCGTGTCGGCATAAATTCTTGGCGACCACCATGACCACAGTCATGCCCACCAGGAAGACGATTCACACCACTCTCATGACCATCACGACCACAACCGCCGTGCGGCCTATTTCCACGTGTTGGCCGATGCGCTCACCTCTGTATTGGCCATCGTGGCTCTGCTTGCGGGTAAATACGCCGGGTGGAACTGGATGGACCCGGCAATGGGTATCGTCGGTGCCATTCTCATTACCCGGTGGTCTTGGGGATTATTGAAAGCCACATCGCGCGTGTTACTCGATCAACAGCAAACCGGTATCCAGCAGGGCGTTAAACGAGCGGTAGAATGCGGCGATACGCGCGTGAGTGATCTTCATGTTTGGTCGATTGGGCCTAACTTGTATGCTGCGATTGTCGCGGTCGTTACCCATGACCCTCAGCCGCCCGGTCATTACCGCGATCGTATCCAAACGGATAACGCATCACTTGTGCATGTGACTGTGATAGTCCATACCTGTCCAATGCATTGCGAACTCTCTCAGGATGGGTAGCCAACCACTGTCATACTAAACATTAATCGGAGCCCTCGATCAGGCTAGCAACTTTGGCCAGCAGGGTGCTTGCGGCGTTGTCCGTAAACTGCTGCCCTTCCTCGATGTAGCCCCGCACCGCCCCGTCATGCTTCCAGCCGCCCTGACGCTTGATCTGCGCAAAGTCGACCTTCTCCCGCGCGGCGGCGGTGGATAAACCGCGCCGGAAGCTGTGACTGCTCAGGGTCGGCACGAAGTCCAGGTCGCAGGTTTCCCCGAGCGCCTTCAGGATACGGTTCACTGACCCGCCTGAGAGGGCTTGGGGTTGCAACCGATCCCAGCGATTGACGGCTCGAAAGACGGGTCCTTCGTGAATGCCCGCGCGCTTTAGCCAGTTTTCGAGGGCACTGACCGGGCAGACCGGCCCGTTGCCCCGAGGCAGGGCCCGCTTTAGCCCCTCACCGTGAGGATCCGTTTTCGAGCGCGGCAGAGTCACCACAAGCCCTTCCGGCTCCCACGACAAATCCTCCACTTCAATAGTCACCAACTCACTGCGGCGAAACGCCCCAAAAAAACCGACCTGCAGCAGGGCCCAGTCGCGATGCTTCTTGAGCGAGTCAGGCTGCTGCTGGAGTGTTTGCAGAAAGACGGCAATGTGTTCGAGGCGCAGCGCCCGGGCTTGCCGTTTCGGCCGACCATGGACGCGACGAATCCCTTCCAACGTTTTGCGCACGCCAGGGTCCCGAGCGGGATCACGCAATCCCTGAGTCTGGTGCCAGCGCCCCAGGGCCGTCAGGTAGACATCCAGCGTGCGAGGATTAAGCGCGACTGCCTGGTCGGACAGGTAGGCCGCCAAGGTCGCCGGCTGTGTCGGTAGACGTCCGCCCCAGCGCTCAAAGCTTCGAATGGCCGCACGGTAGGTTCGGCGCGTGTTGTCCGTGGTGGCCATGTGGATGTACCGATTAGCCGAATCGGCTAACAGGGTCTTTTCCGTATTACGTAATGTGGACCTGGTGGTGGGTTTTGGATCCATG
>NZ_JBEDTY010000025.1:0-36575 GCF_040119285.1 Alcanivorax sp. | reverse complement strand
GCTTGAAGGAATGAACAACAGGATCAAGGTCATCAAGAGGATGGCGTACGGCTTCCGGGATAACGACTACTTCTTCATGAAGATCAAAGCCGCTTTTCCCGGAATTCCGCGATGAACCAAAAAAAAGCGTGGCATGACGCATGCTGTTTTTATGATGTGGTCTTGTGTATAGGGCGGTTATCCAGCGTGCGCAATAGATGCGGGATGACAGAACTCTGTCTGTCGGGGCGGTGTCTGATGAGCTGTACGCAATGGATTCCAGGGTAAGGGTATGACAATTGTTGTAAGGGTGCTTATGATAAATGCGACCAGCTAGAGGAATTATTCATGGCCAAAGATGTGACCGTCGGTCTGGTGCTACACGATGTGGCGCGAATGATGCGCCGGGATTTTGACCGGCGGGCACGCAGTGCGGGGCTGTCGCGGGCGCGCTGGCAAGTGTTGTGGCACTTGTCACAGCGGGAAGGGATTCATCAGGCTGCTTTAGCGGAGCGGTTGGATGTGGCGCCGATCTCCCTGGCCCGGCAGGTGGACCGGCTGGAAGGGGAAGGGCTGGTTCAGCGCCGCGCCGATCCGAACGATCGTCGACGTTGCTTGCTGTATCTCACTGACGCGGCAAAACCGGCGCTGGACTCACTACGGGCCAAAGCCGCGCAGACTCGGCAACGAGCCCTGGATGGCCTTGGCACTGAAGACGTAGAGGCATTGCAGCGTGTACTCGAAGCCATGCGCAGTAACCTCAGTGACCATAATAGCGAAGACTAAATACCCGCTTACTGGTAGTTACTGGTGGGTGCCGGAAGAGAAAGGGCTGGGATGGTGGTGAATGTGTATCGCAGCGGGGCAGGAGAAGGCTCGACACTGGGCTGGCTTGGCTGGCAATTTAGGCACAGCAGTAATGAAAACGGCGCAGAAATTGCGCCGTTTTCTTCTGTGGCGACTTACGTGTTCTGCCGGGTATCGATGAGTTGATCGACAACGCCGGGATCAGCCAAGGTGGAGGTGTCGCCCAGGCTATCCAGTTCATCGGCGGCGATTTTGCGTAAAATACGGCGCATGATCTTGCCAGAACGAGTTTTCGGCAAGCCCGGTGCAAAGTGAATCAGGTCGGGCTTGGCGATGGGCCCGATTTCCTGTGTCACCAGATCGCGGAGAGCCTGAACCAGCTCTTCGCTCCCTTCCTTGCCGGCCATTAATGATACGTAGGCGTAGATCCCCTGCCCTTTAACGTCATGCTGGTAGCCCACCACGGCCGCTTCAGAGATGCTGGGGTGTAGTACTAGGGCGGATTCGATTTCAGCTGTGCCTAGGCGATGGCCAGACACGTTGAGCACGTCATCCACCCGGCCAGTAATCCAGTAGTAGCCATCCTCGTCGCGGCGGGCGCCGTCGCCAGTAAAGTAGCAATCCTTGTAGGCACTAAAGTAGGTATCAATCAGGCGTTGGTGGTCGCCATAGACGGTGCGAATCTGGCTAGGCCAACTGGTCTTGATCACCAAGTTGCCGGAGGCGGCGCCGTTAAGTTCGTTACCGTCCGAATCCATCAGGCCGGGTTGCACCCCGAACATGGGCAGGGTGGCAGAACCGGCTTTCAGGTCCACTGCGCCGGGCAAAGGCGCAATCATGATGGCGCCGGTTTCAGTTTGCCACCAGGTGTCTACAATCGGGCAGCGGCTGTCACCGACCACCCTGTAATACCACTCCCAGGCTTCCGGGTTGATGGGTTCGCCCACTGTGCCCAACAGCTTCAGGCTGGCGCGGGAGGTTTGCTCCACGGGGGCATCGCCCAATCCCATGAGGGCGCGAATAGCGGTAGGGGCAGTGTAGAAAATATTTACCTTGTGCTTGTCGACGACTTGCCAGCAGCGTGAGGCGTCGGGGTAGGTAGGCACGCCTTCGAACATCAGCGTGGTGGCGCCATTGGCTAGCGGCCCGTAAACAATGTAGCTGTGCCCGGTGATCCAGCCCACATCGGCGGTGCACCAGAAGATGTCACCGTCCTGATAGTCGAACACGTATTTATGGGTCAGGGCACTGTTGAGCAAGTAGCCGGCGGTGGTGTGAACGACCCCCTTGGGTTTGCCGGTGGAGCCAGAGGTGTAGAGGGTGAATAACGGGTCTTCAGCCTCGACCCACTCCGGCTCGCAATCGCTGGAGGCATCAGCCATGGCCTCGTGGTACCAGATATCTCGCGGTGCTTGCCAATCAACATTTCCGCCGGTGCGCTGTACGGTCAGGCAGGTGTGAACGCAGTCGACACCGTCTAGGGCCTTGTCTGCATTCACTTTCAGCGGGATGGTTTTGCCCCCGCGTACCCCTTCGTCGGCGGTAATCAGAGCACAAGCCTCAGCATTGAGAATGCGGTCTTTCAGGGCTTCCGGCGAGAAACCGCCAAAGACAACAGAGTGGATGGCACCAATACGGGCACAGGCCAGCATGGCGTAGGCCGCTTCCGGGATCATCGGCATATAGATGACGACCCGATCGCCTTTCTTCACGCCTCGCTTCTTGAGCACATTGCCGAACTTGCTCACTTCCTCGAACAGCTGTTGATAGCTGATGTGTTTGTCCTGGTCCGGCTCGTCGCCTTCCCAGATAATGGCGGTCTGGTTGGCCCGTTTCGGCAGATGGCGGTCGACGCAATTATAGCAGGCGTTAAGGGTGGCTCCTTTGAACCAAGCGGCACGGCCTTCGCTAAAATCCCATTCGCTGACCGTATCCCACGGCGTTTTCCAGTCCAGAAACTGTTTGGCGCGATCGGCCCAGAAGGTGTCGGGATCATTAATGGATTGGGCGTACCACCGATCGTAAGCCTCGCGGTCTAGCAGAGTGTGTTTTTTATAGTCGGCGGGAACAGGGTGAATATGTACTTGGGACATTAGGGCCTCCTTGGGATACTGCCTGCCAGTTTCCATCATTATTATGGCTGCGCCCTCCCGGGTGTATTCCACCATGGTCTTATATTAGAGAGGCGAGCTGGCGTAAACGTTGTACTCTAAGAGTAAACAAAGCGTTGCGTGATGACCAATGCTCAAGCGGCTAAGAAGGTTGGCCGTTAAAAAGAAAAGGCAGCGGGAAAAAGTGTCGTCGCGGGGTGGAGGGTGAAGCGCAGGGGGCGTCAAGTCGCATAGCGTAAGGCGGTGGGCATCAAGCGCCGTGCATGCCGCGGCCGCAGAATAGAAAAAAACGCCGGCAAAGCCGGCGTTTCATTAATAATTCACTGCGAATTCGGGATCAGGCAACCTGAACCGGAATGGCATTGCTGGTGCCTTTCACTTCGTTGCCTTCAGCCATGTAAATCAGGCTGGGTTTGAAGTTGATCAGCTCCGCGCTGCTGTAGTTGGCGTAGGCGCAAATAATCACGCGGTCGCCAGGCTGAGCCTTGTGGGCAGCAGCACCGTTGACGGAGATAATTTTGGACCCGGCTTCGCCGCGGATTGCGTAGGTCTCGAAACGTTCACCGTTATCGATGTTATAGATCTGGATCTGTTCGTATTCCAGGATACCCGCCATGTCCATCAAATCACCATCAATGGCGCAGGAACCTTCGTATTCAAGTTCCGCGTGAGTGACACGAGCCTGATGGAGTTTTGCTTTCAGCATGGTGCTCTGCATGTTGGTTACCTCTCAAGCGACCTGAAACCTGCTGTATACGCCGTATTATGGGCATGCAGGCACTTCAAGGGGCCGGAATTATGCATGAATCACCAGTCACGCACAACGGCCAAGGATATATTGTCGATCAATCGTGTTGACCCCAGTTTAGCAGCCACCGCAACGATTAGGTGAGTATCGTCTGGGCCAGCGGAAGCAAGGGTTCTGGCGTTGGCGATGGAGAAATAATCGACACTGAATCCGGCTGTATCGAGAGACTCCCGGATACGGGTTTCCAGGGCGCGGTAGTCTTTGTCGCCGCTGTCGATATTGGCCTTCACTTGTTGCAGGTGGGCGTAGAGCTGGGGCGCGAGTGTGCGCTCACTGTCGCTCAGAAAGCCGTTGCGGGAACTGCGTGCCAGGCCGTCAGTTTCGCGGCTGGTAGCCGCGCCGACAATCTTCACTGGGAACAGTAGCTCTTCACACATGCGGCGCAGAATGGCCAGTTGCTGGAAGTCTTTTTCACCGAAGACGGCCACGTCCGGTTGGACGATGTTGAGAAGCTTGGAGACTACTGTGGTGACGCCTCTGAAGTGCCCTTCGCGACTGGCTCCGCACAGGTAGTCCCCCAGTTGATACACGTCCACCCAAGTCTGGTTCTGGCCCAGCGGGTACATCTCGTCCACTGACGGCGCGAACAGTAGGTCTGCACCGGCTTCGACGAGAGCGGCGGCGTCGGCATCCAGAGTGCGTGGGTAGCGGTCGAAATCTTCGTTAGGCCCGAACTGGGTGGGATTAACAAAAATCGATACCACGACCACATCGCAACGCGCACGGGCTTCATGAATTAGACTGATGTGGCCTTCGTGCAGGTTGCCCATGGTGGGAACAAAGCCCACGGAGTGGCCTTTGTTATGCCAGTCACGTACGTGTTCTCGTACTTGGGCGACGGAATGAACGGTTTGCATTAGGGTCCTCAGAAGATAAGACGTACAAGTCGCGGAAGGCGTTCTGGCCATCGACGTGCTTTCGGGCCTACCGGTTATGTCATGCCTTGATTCGCGTTGTCGGGCTATCTCAAAAACAATGTTCGTCGGTGGGGAAACTGCCGTCTTTCACAGCGTCATCATAGGCCTTGAAGGCTGCGCGCATATCGCCAGTGTCGTCCATAAAGTTACGGACAAAACGGGCAGGTTTGCCGGGGCTGATGCCAAGCATGTCATGCATCACCAGCACCTGGCCGTCGCATTCCGGGGCGGCCCCGATACCGATGACCGGTGCGTCGATCTCACGGGTAATTTCTGCGCTGAGCGCCCGCGGTACGCATTCCAGCACAAACAGAGCTGCGCCTGCCTGATCGAGGATTTTGGCGGCGTTGAGCAGCTCTGCGGCGCCGTCGTCATCTTTACCTTGCACCCGGTAGCCACCCAGTGAATTCACCGCTTGTGGGGTCAAGCCCAAATGCGCGCAAACGGGAACACCGTTACGGTTGAGAACCTCGATGGCTTCAGCCAGCCAGGCGCTGCCTTCCAGCTTTACCATGTTGGCGCCGGCTTGCATCAGCGCGGTGGCAGCGTCCAGCGTGCGTTCCAGAGTGGCGGCCCCCATAAAGGGGATGTCGGCGATGATCAAACTGCCCTGGTTGCCCCGGGCCACGCATTGGGTGTGATAGACCATTTGCTCCAGCGTAACCGGTACAGTGCTGGTCTGGCCTTGGATAACATTCGCCAGCGAGTCGCCGACAAGCATCGCTTCCACGCCAGCTTCGGAAATGAGCCGGGCAAAACAGGCATCGTAAGCGGTGAGCACGGAAAACTTGCCACCGTCCTGTTTGCGCTTTTGCAGGGTTCGAATGGTGATGGACATGGGATACCTCCCAGGGAAATTCAGGGGCGAACTACATGCTTCAAGCTACAATACGGTCAAGTCGGCCAGTTCTTTGGCATATGTGCTCGCGCGACTTGGTGCGGTTTCCTGGCGTCAGTGCGCACAGGGCCATGTCGTGTTGTAGCTTGTAGCTCGAAGCTGGTTTTCAGCCTACCAGTGGCCGAGGGTTAAAATAGTGGCGACCGGAGCGGATGTCCAGTAACTCGTTGATCAGTTGCTGGTAGTCGCGATCGTGGTTAACCAGGTCGATCTCCGCTGCGTTGACGATGAGCAGCGGGGCGCGGTCGTAAAAATGGAAGAACTCGGTATAAGCGTTACTGAGTTTATCCAGGTAATCGCTGGTGATGCCCTGTTCGAAATCGTTGCCCCGCTGGCCTATACGCTGGCGCAGCACCTGATAAGGGGCTTGCAGATAAACCACCAGGTCCGGGCGGGGAGCGTCCACCGTCAGGTGGTCATCAACATTGCGATACAGCTGGAATTCGTCTTCATCGAGAGTGACTTGAGCAAACAGCCTGTTTTTGTCGATCAGGAAATCTGCAACCCGCGGGCCGGCAAACAGGTCCTGTTGCTGGACTTGCCGCAGCTGGTCTGCACGCTGAAACAAGAAAAAAAGTTCGGTCTGTAGCGCGTAGCGGGCCGGGTCCTGATAGAAGCGGGTCAGGAAAGGGTTGTCGTCGGCTTGCTCCAGCAATAAGTCGTAACCAAAGGTCATGGCCAGTCGTTTGGCGAGGCTGGTTTTGCCAGCGCCTATGGGCCCTTCCACGGCGATAAAGCGGGGCAGGGTGCCTGCTTTTCGGCGTTGCTCAATCCGTTCGGTGAGGGTTTTCTCGTTCGATGAGTGCATCGCGATCCAATTCGGCCAGCGGTAAAAGCGCTTGTTCGGTTACCTGACTGAGAAAACTACCCAGTGTAGTGCCATCGGGCAAGTGGCAGTGAGGCGCGATTTCCAACAGGGGGTGAAGTACAAAAGCGCGCTGGATCATTTGCGGGTGGGGAATCTGAAGGTCGGTTGTGTCAATGCATTGATTGCCGAATAAGAGAATATCCAGGTCGAGGGTTCGCTCGCCCCAATGACGTAAGCGTTGGCGGCCGGCGGCCAGTTCCAGTGCTTGCAGGCTGTGCAGCAAGGCATGGGGCGTTAGCGAGCTGTGTACCTCGGCGACAGCGTTGACGTAATCGGGCTGGTCCTGCGGCCCGATAGGCGCGCTGGCATATAGGCGGGAATGGTGCTGCAGGGTAAGGCCGGGCAGACGTGCGATGGCCTGCAAGGCACTGGTTAGCCGTTGTGCAGGCCGATCCAGATTGCTGCCAAGCCCGATAAATGCCTGCATTAATTATCCGCAGCGGGCTTTGGCCGGCGCCGGCGCCGGCGACGCTTGTTGCCTCCTGCGCCCTGGTTGCCTAGCTGGCTGATCATTTCCCGGCGGCCACTCTCGTCTTCTTCTTGATACCGGGTCCACCAGTCGCCAAGCCCCGGTTGGATTTCGCCGCATTGTTCACGCAATAACAGAAAATCGTAGGCGGCGCGGAAGCGCGGATGTTCCATCATCGCGTCGGCCCGGCGCCCGGCGCGCTTGTCTAGGCGCAGCTGTAGCTCCCACATTTCCCGCATCACGGTGGAGAAACGACGCGGGATGGCGGTGTGCTTGATTTGTAGATTGAGGGCTCGGGTGGCGGACTTGTGCAGTGCCTGTGCCGGGGGAAGGCCACTGGACAAGTAGTCCGCAAAACGCTGCTGGATCACCGGCCACAATAACACCGCATAGATAAAGGCCGGTGTGACTGGCTTGTCTACCAGTAGACGGCGGTCGGTGTTATCCATGGCGGCCAGTAGCATGGCCTCCCACGTCTCGCCTTGGTCACTTTCCAGTGCCTGTTGAGTTTCCGGGAACAGAAAACGGAACAGGCCCAGTTCCTGTAGCTGTTCATACGATGCCCGGGCGTGGCCGCTGAGAAAGAGTTTTAGGACTTCGTCAAATAGACGAGCGGAAGGTACCTGCAGTAATAGTTCGGCCATGTCAGGGATGCGACTGGCGGTACTTTTTTCAATTTCGAAGCCCAGTTTGGCGGCGAAACGGGCCGCGCGCAGCATGCGTACCGGGTCTTCGCGGAAACGTTGCTCCGGGTCACCAATCAGGCGGATTATTTCCTGGTTAATGTCTTCCATGCTGTCGGCAAAATCATGCAGCGAGAAATCGGCAATATTGTAGTAGAGGGCGTTGATGGTGAAATCGCGGCGCAGGGCGTCTTCTTCAATGCTGCCCCAGGTATTGTCGCGCAATACCATGCCGGTTTCTTCGTGGGCGTGGTGTTTGTTCCTGTCCTGATTGTCGTCGCTGGCTTTTGCCCGAAAGGTTGAAACTTCAATGACTTCGCGGCCAAAGCGTACATGCACGATCTGGAAACGACGACCGATAATCCGGCTGCGTTTGAATAAACGCTGCACTTGTTCTGGAGTGGCATTGGTGGAGACGTCGAAATCCTTGGGTTCGCGTCCGCAGAGGATGTCGCGTAGGCAGCCTCCGACCAGATAGGCTTCAAACCCGCCCTTGTGTAACCCGTAGAGCACGTTCAGAGCGGCCCGGGAGACTTGCTGGCGGGAAATCGGATGTTGGTCACGGGGAATGATGCGCGGTCCCGGGCGTTCCTCTGTTTTTGGGGAACTCCTGGTAAGGCAGCTGGTCACACGTTGATAGAAAGAACGTAACCAGTGAACAAGATGTTCCAGAAACTTAACAAGCATGCGCAATAGGAAACCTTTGAACGATAAAGCGGCGATGGTAGCATTTTACTGGAGCGTGGAATATAAAGAGGTTCGCTGAGGTGATTTTGGCGTGTTAAGTGAAGTGTGAAACGCCTTTTTTAAGGTAAAAAGGGTTAAAGTAAAAAGGAGCCACAACCGAAGTTGTGACTCCCATATTTTGCGCTGATTCTGTTTATTATTATTGTTCGTGTTGTTTTCTGCTTTGTCGCTGCAATCATCAGTTACAGCAGCACTGCATTAGCTCGTGAAATTATTGTTCTTCTTTCTTGTTGTTATTGTTTGAGCCTTTAACGCCGCTGTTCTTGTTGTTTGTTGGCGTGGGATTCATAGTGCCCGTCCTCCTTCATCAATGCAACGCCTCAAAAAGCGCAATTAAATCATCGTCTTGCGTGGGTTTTGTGAAATTGACCTTAAATGCGCCCGGAGCCCGGTAACGTTTGTGTTACCTGCCTGTGTAGAGGGGTAACACTTAAGCCCCTTTTGGGGGGGCTCTGTCCTATTTCTCTTTATCGGCGCTCTCCTCAAGGAACTTTTGAGTTGACCGTTATGCCTTTCTGGCCAGTCTTTGCGGCCACTCCCGGGCTGTTTTATCGCCGAATACTGGATTTCTTGCGCGGTATACCCAGCCGTTGGCGCCGTTCCCATAGGCTTTTCCGGCTTATGCCCAGCTTCTGGGCTAGCTCGGTTTCCGTCATGCTGTCCTGATTTTCCATCACGAATCGGGTGAAATAATCTTCCAAAGACAGGTCTTCGCTGGGGTCTAGGCTTGCCCGGCTGACTCGCTGGGGGGTGCGGTTGGGGTTTAGCCCCAACTGAGCGGGCCCCAGGCCGTCTTCTTCAGTGAGAATAATGGCTCGTTCAATGACATTTTCCAGCTCTCGTACATTACCGGGCCAGCTGTAGCGATACATGGCTTCCAAGGCCTGTGGTGTAAAGTGCAAATCAGGGCGGTTGAGTTTCTCACTGCCCCGTGCCAATAGCGCATTAGCGAGAGGCTCAAGGTCTTCGTGTCGGTCACGGAGCGGTGGAAGGGTTAGCTCCATGACGTTAAGCCGGTAATACAGGTCTTGACGGAAGCTGCCGTCAGCAATCCGGCCAGGTAAATTCAATTGGCTGCTGGCAAGAATGCGCACGTCGACACGGCGCGGGGACAGGGACCCTTGCCGGTGAATTTCATGATGGGTCAACAAAGTTAACAGGCGGCTTTGCACATCGCTGGCCAGCTCTCCAACTTCATCAAGAAACAGGGTGCCACCATCAGCCTCTTCGATTCGGCCGGGCTGCTCATCATCGCCGAAGAGTTCGGTAAGCTGCAGGTTTTTGGGAAGGGCTGCGCACTGTATTGATACGAGGGGGCCATGGGTACGTTCGCTGTGCTCGTGTAAGGCGCGGGCGGTGAGTTCTTTACCTGTGCCTGCTTCTCCCATAATCAGAACCGGGGTGTTGGTGGGCGCCACGCGGTTGATGCGGTGTTTGAGTTCCTGCATGGCAGGGCTATCACCGATCATATTGCGGACAGGGAAACTGCGTTCCAGGTCTCGGCGCAGGGCGCGGTTGCCTCGGTTCAAGCGGCCTTCTTTTAACACCCGGTCCACGGCGAGCAGCATTTCATCGTGGTCGAAGGGTTTGGGAATGTAATCCACCGCGCCCAAGCGCATGGCGTCCACTGCAGAGCGCAGGCTGGCATAGCTGGTCATGATCAGCACCGGCGTATTGGCGGCCGCCTCAATCAGGGCGGTGCCGGGTTCGCCTGGCAGGCGCAGGTCACTAATGATCAGGTCGAATTGATTGAGGTTATATTCGCTGGCCTGCTCCACGGATTCCGCGTCTTCTACCGAATGTTCATGGCGCACCAGCAGCTTGCGCAGGGCGCCGCGAATAATCGGCTCATCTTCAACAATCAGAATGTGACTCATGAATGACTTGATCCTGTCCTGTCTTTCAGCAGCGCATTACACCCCTGATGTCGGGGTGTACATGGGAAGCCGGATAATAAACCGTGTGCCACCTTGGTCGGTAATCGGGCTTTCCGCCTGAATCGATCCCAAGTGTTCTTCGATAATACTGTAAACCAGTGCCAACCCAAGGCCTGTTCCCCGGCCAGGCGGTTTGCTGGTGACAAAAGGTTCGAACAGCGCGTCGCGCAGTTCATCGGGAATGCCGTGGCCTTGATCTTCCACAATCACATTCACTACTTGATCGGTGGCATCGCTGAGAATGACGACCGGTTGTTTATCAACACTGGCGTCGGCGGCGTTGCCCAGCAGATTGATGAAGACCTGCAGCAGGCGTTGTGGGTCGCCCTGTACCCAGTGCTCGGCTTGGCTCTTGTTGCAGAAGGGTTGCTGTCGGTGGTCTGGGTCGAGCAACAACAGCGACACGGCTTCGTCCACGGTGTCGCGGATATTCACCGGGACATGTTGGCTAAGCTTGATGCCCCCGGAATGGCTGAAGGTCACCAGTGATTCCACGATACGGGTAATGCGGCGGGTCTGTTCGAGAATTTGCTGGCTGGATTCCTGTTGTTCCTCGGCATCGGTTTCGCTGTCCAGATTTTGCGCCAGGCAGGCAATGGCGGTAACCGGGTTGCCGATTTCATGGGCGATCCCGGCAGCGAGACGGCCGATGGAGGCGAGCCGCTCGTTATGGGCCAGGTGGGCTTCCATGTGGCGCAGTTCGGTAATGTCTTCAATCACCACCACCTGGCCGCCGGCTTGTTCCGAGGTGCCGGTGCCGAGGACTTCGGATTTATGCAGGCTGAGCCAGCGGGTCTGGCGGTCCACTTCTAGCGATTGCTGCGGCTGGTGCGGGTTGTCATCACGACTGAACTGGGTCAGGAAGTCGCCCCAAGGTGAAACCAGATCCGCCAGTCGGGAGCCGATGGTGTGGGCGGCAGTAATGCCTGTTAATTCTTCCATAGCCCGGTTCCAGCCGATGATTTCTCGGTCTGCGCCCAGGGAAATAACGCCCATGGGGAGCTCCAGCAGCGTTTGGCGGTGGAAGCGGCGCAAGCCATCCAGTTCGGCTGCAAGGCCGGAAAGTCGGTCGCGATATTGCTCCAAACGGGACTCGATAAACTGAATGTCTTCGCTGGAGCTTTGTTCTTCTTCGGGCAGATAAGGCAGGTGATCATCCATCAACTGGTGCGATACCGAGGGCCCAAGCAGACCGGACAGGTTGGTTTCTAGTTGGTCGCGCAAGCGTCGTAGGGCGTAAGGACGAGTTTCTGTGCGCGACAGACGCAGGTCGCGCAGCGCCATTTCCACTTCGCGGGTGGCGGTGATTGGACCTAGTGGCTGGCTCAAGGCATCAATGAAGTCGTCCACGCTCTTGGCGACCAGCTCCCAACGATAAGGGCGCCGTAAGCTGTCCACTGCACACGCTTGCGCGGCGTTTTGTTCGGCCTGTGACATAGGGGTAACAATGGACACGATGGCGTACAGCAGCGAGTTGGCCGTAACCGAAGCAATGGCTGCATGGTGCCATTGGCTGGCGCCGGTCTGGAAACGCATGCCCAGTAATTCCATCAGCCACTGAAATTGCCACTGCGGGTAAGTGATGGGCAACAGCAACAGCAATAGCCACAGCAAAAAGCCAATGACAAGACCGGCGAACAGACCGCTGCGGTTGCCGGAAGGCCAAAACAGAGCGCCGATCAGCCCAGGGACAAACTGCAGGGTGGCAACGAACGACAATACGCCCAGTTCTACCAGGGTGTGTTCGGTGCCGGTGAAGCGGTAGAACAGGTAGGCGAGGGCGAGGATGGCGGCGATCAGAATACGCCGGGTCCACAGCAAATTACGGTACAGGTTCTGGCCCTGATGCAGCGGGCTGGCGGGCAACACTAGGTGATTCAAACACATGCCGGAGAGGGCCAGGGTAGCCACAACCAGCGTACCGCTGGCACCAGCCAAGCCGGCAATATAGCCGAGAATGGCGCCATGCCCGCCGGTTACCATGCCGATGCCCAGCGCATAGTAATCCGGGGAGGTGGGTGCGTTGCTGGCGGCGGCGGCCCACAGGATCAACGGGACGCACAGAGCCATGGCCAGGAACATTAGCGGTAATGCCCAGCTGGCGGTGATCAGGGCGCGGGGGTTCAGGTTTTCGGTGAACGCCATATAAAACATGTGTGGCAACACCACGGCGGAGACGAAAAACGCCATGATCATGGAGTGCCAAGTGCCATCTTTTAGCGGGTAATACAACCGCGACAGCATTTCTGGGTGATCATCTAGCCAATTTCCCAGGCTTTCCGGACCGTCAAAGACGCCATACAGCCCGAGTAGCGCGACGGCGCCGAAGGCGGTCAGCTTGATCAATGATTCCATGGCGATGGCCACCACCAAACCCTCGTGTTTTTCCCGGGCAGTTGCATGACGGGCGCCGAACAGGATGGCGAAGATCACCATCATCAGACAAAAGCCGGCGGCCAAATCGCGCGGGTCGGAGGTGCCACTGAGGATCTGGATGGATTCCGCCACCGCTTTCAATTGTAGCGCCAGCAGGGGTAACACACCGATCAACATGATGATCGTGGTCATGGCGCCGGCCAAGCGGCTGCGATAGCGGAAGGCGAACAGGTCTGCCAGGGAACTCAGTTGGTAAGTGGCGGTGAGGCGCAGGATCGGTGCCAGCAATATGGGAGCCAGCAGAAAGACCCCTGAGATGCCCAGAAAATAGGACAGGAAGTTATAGCCGTATTGGTAGGCATAACCCACGGACCCATATACAGCCCAAGCGCTAGCATAAACGCCCAAGGAAAAAACATACACGGCGGGGTGGCGGACCAGCCTTGCCGGCAACCAGCCGCGTTCGGTGATCCAGGCCACCATGAACAGAAAAAAAAGGTAGCCACAGGCAATCAGGATAAGGTCGCTGACACTATAGACCATCGACATCCTTAATTTTGGCAATCCAGTAGCTTAACGCAATCAGGCCTAGCCAGATTAGGTAGGGGCGGTACCAAGCGCGCCCACCTTCGCTCCACCATTCAATAATGGCTGGAGATAGCAGGTAGGTGCCGAGAATAAAAATAATAAGCAGGCGGTCGGTGTACATAGGTGGTTAAGGCCCTCTGGTGCAAGAGCATACGTTAGGGGGTGAGGTGTGTAAAAGCAGGACTGGGTTGAATGTCTTGGATAAAAAGCTGAAACGTGGGATGGGCCGCTTGCGTTGCAAGGAAGCCTCAATGATTTATGGCACGGGTCTAGGTTGGTCGGGGAGGAAGCTCAAAGGTATCTTGGATGTTGAAATCATCGGGTAATGGCTGCTGGTGGCCGGGGGGCCAATGGTGTTCAGGATAATGGGTTGTCGCCCACGCGAGTAAGGCTGCGGGGCTTGCGCCATGCAAACCAGCAGGTGGTTGCAGGCCCATGCAGCTCAAGGCGGCGGTGAGTAGCTGGCTGGCGCGATTTGGGTCCAGAGCGTTACTGCCTGCAGATTTGGAAAGTTTTACATTGCGACCGCTGGAGACCACAGGCAAATGCGCATAGTCGGGTATAGGGCGCTCAAGGCATTCCAATAGCCAGCGCTGGCGCAGGGTTGAGCCAAGCAGATCGGCACCACGTAATACATGGGTAATCCTCTCATCGGCATCGTCCAGCGCGCAGGCGAGCTGATAGCCGAACAGGCCATCCCGACGGCGGATGACGAAGGCACCACCATCACAGTGGAGGTTGTTGCAGACTTGGCCTTGAATATTGTCTGAGTAACAAAGTTGCCGGTCGGCGACATGCAGGCGTACAGCGGTATCATTATCAGCGGCCACGGCCGCGCTGATGCCGGGGTGGCAATGGTTCAGGCTGGCGAGCTCTTTGCGGGTCATGCGGCAATGAAAGGCATGGCCGTTATCGACTAATTGTGTCACCGCCGCTTGGTAGACGTCGTTACGTTGGCTCTGGTAACGGACGCTTTCATCCCAGTGCAGCCCGAAGGCCTCCAGTTGCTTCAGAATTTGATCAGCTGCGCCGGGCACTTCCCGTGGCGGATCCAGATCATCAATGCGTACCAGCCACACTCCGCCACGGGAACGCGCCTCCAGCCAGCTGGCCAGTGCGGCTACCAGTGAACCGAAGTGCAGTGGGCCAGAGGGGGTTGGGGCAAAACGTCCTCGATACAACATGATAGCCTCAAGCTACAAACTACAAGTAGAACACCCGTTATTTAGAAACGTGGAGGCCGCATACCAAATTGAGGCGCGGCTCCAGTGTGGGGCTCGACTTGAAGTTATACGCGTTGCCGCTTGAAACTTGAGGGTTTATCCCGCCACTTGCCGTTCTTTGATTTCGGCCAGTTCTTTGCAATCGATGCACATCTCTGCGGTGGGTCGAGCTTCCAAGCGGCGGATGCCGATTTCTATGCCACAGGCTTCGCAGAAGCCATAGTCGTCCTTGCCCACGAGATCGAGAGTTTTTTCGATTTTCTTGAGCAGCTTGCGCTCACGGTCGCGGGTGCGTAACTCTAAGGCGAACTCTTCTTCCTGGGTGGCGCGATCCGCCGGGTCGGGCAGGTTGGCTTGCTCGTCCTGCAGGTGGTGCATGGTGCGGTCCGCTTCTTCCATTAGCTCCTGGCGCCAAGCCAGCAGAATGTTACGGAAGTGGTCGCGTTGTGTTTCGTTCATGTATTCCTCATCAGGGCCGGGCTGGTAAGGCGTGAAGCCGTGAACCTGAGCCTGTGATGCGGAGGAGCTGGTGGTTTTCTTTTTCACTTTCGGATTTACCTGAGCAGAAGAGGGGGAACGGCTCGGCGAAGTCCTTTTGCCGGTAGTTGCTGTCCGTGCAGAACCCGCGTGTGCGGCTGTTTTTGTAGCAGCAGCTCGGGCGGCTGCGGTGGCCTTGCCTGAGGCCGGTAATTTTGTTCTCGGTGCCGCGGGAGATGCCTTTTTAGTGGTGGCTTTTTTCGCGGCCGCCTTGGGCGCCGGTTTAGTTTTAGTCTGAGCTTTGCTAGCTTGGGCTTTTACGGGAGCCTTTGTGATAGCGGGTTTCTGGGTGGCCGCTTTCTTAGGGGCGGCCGAGGCTGCTTTGCTGGCCGTTTTTTTGGCAGCAGATTTCTTTGCAACGGCTTTTTTGGCCGTGGGTTTGGTTGCCGCTTTTTTGACTGCGGGTTTCGTCGCTGGGGCTTTCTTGACAGCCGCCTTCTTAGGGGCCTTTTTCTTGCCGGTGGCCATTTTAATTAACTCCCTTAGCATCTTCGCGACTCTCTATCGGTAACCCGCAATCCTTGGGTGCCAGCCTGATATCGTCAAGGCCAGTCATGATGTAATCTTCGACCTTACCCCGTCAGAGCAAGGGTTGTCACCAATCCGGGGGCCGCTGAACATTTTCTGGCCGCTGTTGGTGAAAATCTGGCCGATTATAGCCATGCGGGCGCAACAGGAAAGAGGAATCTTTTCACAGAACGCTCTTTCCTGTGTTTTTGCCCTGCTGTGCCGTATCGGGATGTTGCTTTCCGGCACCGTTAGTCACGTATTTTCAGGGAGTATGACCATGACACCGAGCCTGTCTGAATTCGCTCGGCACATTCCGCCTTTTCATGTGATGGCCTTGCTGGAGCGGGCACAAGCACTGTCGGCTCAAGGACATGACGTGATTCACTTGGAAGTGGGGGAGCCGGATTTCACTACCCCTGAGCCGGTGCTGGCAGCCATTCAGGACGCGGTAACGCACGGGTGCACCGGCTATACCCCTGCCGCTGGCTTGCCGGCACTGCGTGAGGCGATTGCGGACGATTACCGGAAGCGCTTTGGGGCTCAAGTCAGCCCGGCGCAGGTGGTCGTGACGCCAGGGGCGTCGGGGGCTCTACAGTTGGCGCTGGCGGCATTGCTCAATCCGGGGGACGGTGTGCTGCTGACCGATCCTGGTTACCCCTGTAACCGACAGTTCGTGCGCCTGGTGGGTGGCGAACCGCAGCCGGTGGTACTGCAGGCCGGCAACCATTTCAATGTGGACTCCGAAGCGTTTATGGCGCAGTGGCAAGCCAATACTCGAGTGGCCATGGTGGCTAGCCCGGATAATCCCACCGGTAATATGGTGCCGGCGGAGGTTTTGCAGCAGCTGGCGCAGGGCGCGCAAGAAAAAGGCGGCATTTTGTTGGTGGACGAAATCTACCAGGGTCTGTGTTACACCCAGCCAGCGTCATCGGTGCTGGCTGGTTCGGCTCCTGTGTTGGTGATCAATAGTTTCAGCAAATATTTCTGCATGACGGGCTGGCGGTTAGGTTGGTTGGTGGCCCCGGAGCCGCTGGTGCCGGCCATTGAGCGGCTGGCTCAGAACCTGTTTCTTGCGCCCTCTACACCGGCCCAGTATGGGGCGTTGGCTGCACTGCAGGAACCGACCCTGACCATTTTGGAGCAACGACATCAATTATTGGCGCGCCGCCGCCAGTGTCTACTCAATGGTTTGGCACATTTGAAATTGCCGGTGGTGTCGCGGGCGGATGGTGCTTTCTATGTGTACGTGGATGTGAGTGATTACACCGACGACAGTTTTGCTTTCTGTGCGAACCTGCTGGAAAAGGCCAAGGTGGCTATGACCCCTGGGTTGGATTTTGGTCAAGGTCATGATCACCGGCATTTTGTGCGGTTGGCCTACACTTGCAGCGAGGCGCGGCTAACAGAGGCATTGCGTCGGCTGGAACAGTATCTGGAGTCCCTGTGAAGTTTGATCCCCCGCTGGAAACCGTAACGCTATTGCGGCGCTACAAACGGTTTATGGCAGATGTGGTTCGCGCCGATGGCAGCGAAATTACCGTGCACTGCCCGAACACCGGCTCCATGAAAAATTGTGTGTTGGGCGGGCCACAGCAGGCGCTGATTTCGGATAGTGGCAATCCGAAACGCAAATATCGCCACACCCTGGAAGCCTTGCAGGTGGCTCACGGTCACTGGGCCGGGGTCAATACCGCCCGCCCCAATGCGTTGGTGGAAGAAGCGGTGCGGGCCGGACAGTTCCCCATGCTGGATCCAACCAGTGGCGTGGAGCGGGAGGTGAAATACGGGGACAGTCGCTTTGACCTGGCGCTGGGCGAGCGGGCCGACCCACATACCTTTATTGAAGTGAAAAACGTCACCCTGGGTCCGGGGCCAGATGACAAGGATGACGGCGTCATCGCTTTTCCGGATTCGGTCACCGAGCGGGGCCAGAAGCACTTGCAGACGCTGATGGATGTGGTCGCGTCGGGAAAACGCGCGGTGTTGTTCTTTTGCGTTCAGCACAGTGGCGCCACGGCGGCGCGACCGGCGGATGAGATCGATGCCCGCTATGGACAGTTGTTGCGCGAGGCGATAGAGAATGGCGTGGAGGTGCTGGCCTGGAAGAGCGAGGTGTCGGCGCAGTGCTTCAGGCTAAAAGAGCCGTTGCCCCTTGATTTGTAGGGCTTATTTAATGCCCATTGCGCCGGATGTGGGATGCCGCTTCTGTGGCTCGGTGCTGTGCCCTTGGGGAAATGGGGCCTGCAAGTAAAGGGCTGGCGTTGATTAGGGGAGGTCCTGTAGTTGCTGCTGCAACAGGGTCACTTGATTACCCCAGTAGTTCATCGATTCGAACCACGGGAAGGCGGGGGGGAAGGCCGGGTCGTCCCAGCGTTTGGCCAGCCAAGCGTCGTAGTTGATAATGCGGCGAAGACGCAGCGGGTCGATTAGGCGGGTCTGATTCCAGGGGAACGGCAGGAAAGTGTCGTAGCCGCGAGCAAGGACCCGAAGCTGGTGCTGCTGCTCATCGTTATCGCCGGAGAGCAGCATCCAGATGTCTTGCATGGCAGGGGCTCGTAGGCTGTCGTCCAGATCCACAAAGTGGGGGCCGCCCTGATTGTCGGCGTTGGGCCGCCAGAGGATGTTGCCGGTGTGGCAGTCGCCATGCACGTTCAGTAGCGGGAACGCACTTTCGTTTAATTGTTGCGCCACCTTTTCCAGTATCTGGCCGGTTACGTCCCGGTATTGGCCGCGGTAGTTCAGGTCCACTACGTCGTCGCAAAGGAAGGTGCTGGCGGTACGGATGTCGTCGACGATCTGCAGGGTGGGACGCATCGTGTAGGGGCGGTCACTGCCGCAGGCATGCCAGCGGGCCAAGGTGCGACCCAGTTGCTCCAAGTGATCGTCGTTGGCCAGTTCCGGTGCGTGGCCGCCAGCGCGGCGAAAGACCGCAAAAGAAAAATCATCGCAGTGGAACAGGCTGGTGCCACCCTTCTCTATGGGGGCTACCACTGGCAAATCCCGTTCCGCCAAGAACAAACTAAAGGCATGTTCTTCGAGAATTTGTTCATCGCTCCAGCGCTGTGGACGGTAAAACTTTACAATCACCGGAGGGCCGTCTTCCTGTCCCACCTGATACACCCGGTTTTCAAAACTGTTCAGTTGCAGCAGGCGGCCGTCGCTGAGGAAGCCGGCGGCATCTACGGCATCCAGCATGTAATCGGGGGTCAGGTTATCGAAGGGATGAGACATGGACGGCCTATGTGATCAACAAGTAAGGAAGACGCTGTTGCGGTATTGGCCTCTGGCGTCAGGTTTGAGCATTCGGCTTACTACGCCGGCTGCGGCACTTCTCCGAGCCAGATTTCCTCGCCCCGCACTTCCAGTGGCACCGGGATCAGTTTGTCGCCACTACAGGGGCCAGACAAGCAGTTGCCGGTTTCCACTTCGAACAGGGCGCCGTGGTTGGCGCACATGATGAACTGGCTGTCGCTGTCCATAAACTCATCGGGCATGAAGTTCAGCTCAATGCCCAGATGCGGGCACCAGTTGAGGTAGGCATGGACTTGCCCGTCGAACTTTGCCACTAAAACGGGTTGGCCATCTTTCTGATATTCCCGTGCGCTTTCGTGTTCAATGTCGTTGATGTTGCAAATGTGTTCCATGGTTCGGAGCTTTCCGTAATGCTGTTCGGTGGAAATGTTTACAGGCTATCTGTCGTAGAAAAAAGACGGAGATTGGCGAGCGCCAATTTCCGTCTTAGGACTATTCGCCTAGCGTGGCTTTGCGAAGCTGCAGGTGAACCTCTGCCGGCAAGCGCGGGCCAAATTCGCTGACGAGACGCGCAGAGGCGGCTGAGGCCAATTTCCCTGCGGCGACAAAGTCATGGCCGTGGGTAATGGCATACAGGAAAGCGCCGGCAAACATGTCGCCGGCCCCGTTGGTATCGATGGCTTTTACCGGAACCGGATCAATCCGGTGTGTGTGTTCACCATCCCAAGCCAAGGCGCCCTCAGCGCCGAGGGTTATCACGGCGGAGCCGCAGCGTGATTTAAGCGCAGCCAAGGCAGTGTCTACATTATCGGTGCCAGTAAAGCTGGTGGCTTCGGCTTCGTTGCAAAACAACAAGTCTACGTGTTCGCCGAGCATTTCATTCAGGCCGTCTTTGAAAAACTGGACCATGGCCGGGTCGGAGAAGGTCAGTGAGGTTTTGACCCCGTGCTTTTCGGCCAGCTGGCGGAGTTTGATGGCGGCAGCCCGGGAGCTGTCGCCGCTGACCAAATAGCCTTCCAGGTACACATAGTGGCTGGCCGCGATGGCCGCCTCGTCCAGTTCTGCGTTGGAGACTTGGCTTGAAATGCCTAGGTGGGTGTTCATGGTGCGCTCGGCATCCGGGGTCAACATCACCAGGCATTTGCCGGAAACGCCGCTGTCTCGCGGCCCATTCATGTTGGTGTCCACGCCGGCGGTGGTTAGGTCATCGACAAATATGCTGCCGGTGGCATCGTCGGCCACTTTGCAGGCGTAGTAGCTATTACCGCCGAAATAGCGGGTGGCCACCACGGTGTTGCAGGCGGAGCCGCCGCTGGTTTGCTTGCGGGGTTCAGCTTCATCGGCGAGAGCTTCAAGCAGTTCTGCCTGGCGGGCTTCATCCACTAGCGTCATTAGGCCTTTGTCTACTTCCATACGCTGTAAGAAGGCGTCGCTGACCTCGATTTCCGTGTCTACCAGGGCATTACCGAGGGCGTAAACGTCATATTTCTTTGTCATGGAAGCTCCGAAGCGGATTGCAGGGGCGGCTATTATGGGCTGCCAGGCGCAGCATGCAAAATTTGTACGCTAAACGTGAGGCGTTTATCCCCCCGGGAACATATTTGTTCCTCCACACTCATAAAGTACCCACAATTTTCTCTATACTCCGGCCCATGGCGAAAAAAACGAAAAAGTCCCCCGCAAAATCGCGGCGGCAATCCAGTCGAAAAAAGAAACCCTCCTCCTCGCGCCGGCGTTGGTTCAGTTGGCCATTTATCGCGAAAGTGAGCCTGGTGTGTCTGGTTCTGGGGGCGGCCGGTTTGGCGTATTTGGATGCATTGGTGCGCGAACGGTTCGATTCACATGCCTGGCAATTGCCCGCACGGGTTTATGCTCGCCCGGTGGAATTGTATGAAGGCCGTGTGTTGTCCAAAGATGACATGCTCAAGTTGCTGGATTTGATGCGCTATCGGCGTGATACCCGAGCCAGCACGCCCGGTAGCTTTACGGTACAAGGCCATTCTCTGCTGATTCATACCCGTGGCTTTAACGACAGTGATGGTGGCGAGCAGTCAGAGCGTATCCGTTTGTCCTTGTCCGGTGGCCAAATTCGCAGTCTGGAAGCAGGAGGTGACCGCTTGGCCCGGCTGGAGCCGCTGCAAATTGGCAGTATTCACCCCCAGCACGCGGAAGATCGGGTGTTGGTGCCGCTGGATAAGGCGCCGCCGTTGCTGGTGGATATGCTGATTGCCACGGAAGACCGCAGTTTTTACGACCACCACGGGATTTCTTTGCGCGGACTGAGCCGCGCAATGCTGGCTAACATCAAGGCCGGTAGCTTAGTGCAGGGTGGCAGCACCTTAACGCAACAACTGGTCAAAAATTTCTGGCTCAGCTCCGATCGGACCCTGTCACGCAAGTTGATGGAAATGCCAATGGCCTTGCTGTTGGAGCTGCATTATAGCAAAGAGCAGATTCTCGAGGCTTATCTGAACGAGGTGTATCTCGGGCAGGATGGTGCCCGCGCTATTCATGGCATGGGGCTGGGTGCGCAGTTTCTGTTCGGCCGGCCGCTAACAGAACTGGAGCCTCATCAGCTGGCAACCTTGGTGGCGTTGCTCAAGGGCCCAAGCTGGTACGACCCACGTCGTCGCCCGGAACGAGCCATGGAGCGCCGCAATACGGTATTAAAAGTGGCCCGCGACGAAGGCGCCTTGTCTAATGCGGATTACGACAAGTTCAGCGCCAGGCCTCTGGAAGTGGTACCGCGGGGGGCGTCTGCACTGTATGCCTTTCCGGCGTTTATTGATCTGGTTCGCCGCCAGTTGGCGAGGGACTACCCGCCGGAAGTGCTCAGCGATGAAGGGTTGCATATTCACTCCACCCTGGATGTGTTGGCTCAGCTGGCAGCAGAAGGCTCGCTGACGGAACATCTGGATCACCGCGACCCTAAGCAAGCGAAAAAGCTCAACGGTGCAGTGGTGATAGTGGCCCCTGCTCAGGGTGACGTGCTGGCGTTGGTGAGCAACCGGGATTCACGACAGGCCGGCTTTAACCGGGCGCTGGATGCGCAACGGCCGATGGGCTCACTGGTCAAGCCGGCGGTGGTGTTATCCGCCGTCCAGAAACCGAAAACCTACTCTTTGGCTACGCTAGTGGAAGACGGCCCCATTCAGGTGAAATTGCCTAATGGGAGCGTGTGGTCGCCGCAAAACTTTGACAAGAAGGCCAAGGGCGCCATGCCCATGGTGGATGTGTTGGCGCTGTCCCGTAACCAGGCCACAGCCAGGCTGGGCCTGGATGTGGGGTTAGATAAGGTGGCCGATACCATGAAGACCTTGGGGGTGACACGAAACATTCCTCTGTACCCGAGTATTTTGCTGGGCAGCCTGGAGCTAACGCCGTTCGAGGTGGCGATGATGTATCAACCGCTGGCCACAGGCGGCTTTAGCACTCGATTACGCTCGATTACCGATGTGTTGGATAAGGATGGGCAGCCGTTAGCGCGCTATCCCGTTAGCACTGATGAAGTGGTGGACGCCGGGCCGGCGTTTATGACCCAGTGGGCCATGCAACAGGTAGTCGAAAAAGGCACTGCCCGGGCAGCCAGAGCGTCGTTGCCGGCGGACCTGAAAGTGGCCGGTAAAACCGGAACCAGTGACGATTTCCGCGATGCCTGGTTTGCCGGTTTCTCGGCCAATCATTTGGCGGTGGTTTGGGTCGGTCGCGATGACAATAAGAACGCGGGCATCACCGGTTCCAGTGGGGCTCTGCCCGTGTGGGCCAAATTGATGGGCAAGCTGCCCCAGCGCAGCCTGTCGCAAACGGCCCCTGCCAGTGTGGAATGGGTATGGATGAACGAGGACGGCCGCCGTGTTAGCGCAGAAGGCTGTGGCAATGCACGCCGTTACCCTATGCTGGTGGCATCCATTCCCGAAGATAGCGATGGTTGTGGCACAGTGAAGCAAACTGGTAAGGGCATCAAAGGGTGGTTCAAGGGGCTGTTTGATTAAGGGCCATGATTACTGTGGTTTGGGCGGGTTGCTAGCGGCCAGCACGATGCCGTTTAGACAGCCCTCTCAATTCAACCCGCGTTTAATACAATAGGGGGCAGAATGTTGTTTTTTCACAGGCTTGTTCGATTGTGTCTGCTGAGTGTGGTGATGGCAGGGTGTGCGGTGAAGCCCGTTATGCACGAGCCGCAGCAACCAATGAGCGCTAGCCAAGAACTGGAGGGCTCCCCGGCACTGAGCCTGTTAGCCAGTGCGGAACAGGCGAGGCAGCAAGGAAACCGCTCTCGGGCAGAACGGTATCTGGAGCGAGCGCTGAATATCGCCCCTGACTCATCTTGGCTATACAAGGAGTTGGCGGACTTGCGGCTCACTGAGGGTGATGCTCGCGGGGCAGAAGGTTTTGCTCTTAAAGCACTGCGGTTAGCGCCGGAGCATCCGGAGTATCAAGCCGGGTTGTGGGAGTTGGTGGCGACCGCGCGGGATCGACAGGGCAATGCGGGCGGAGCGAAAGCGGCTCGGGAGCGTGCGGCGGTATTGCGCGAACCGAAACCGCTTGAGGCATGACGCCGGCGGTAAACGCCGCTAAACGCGCCAAGGTGGCGTTTGGGCTGCATAGTTACGAGCACGATCCAAAAGCGCCAAGTTACGGGTTGGAAGCGGCGCAAGCATTGAGCTTGCCGGTGGAGCGGGTATTCAAAACGCTGCTAGCGTTAGTGGATGATGCCCCGGTGGTGGCCATGGTGCCGGTGGCCCATCAGTTGGATCTGAAGTGTTTGGCCCGCGCCCATGGGGGAAAGAAAGCCCAGATGTGTCCGGCGGACAAAGCCCAACGGCTAACCGGCTATGTGCTGGGTGGCATTAGCCCACTGGGGCAGAAGAAGCGTTTGCCGTTATATCTGGATAGCAGTGCTGCTGAGCAGGCGGAGATTTACATGAGCGCCGGTCGCCGTGGCTTAGAGATCGCCATGGCGCCGCGGGATTTGCTGGCGCTGACCGGCGGAAAAAGGGCGGCGCTCGTGCGCGACTAAGGATACCGCTATTAAAGGCGCCTGTAGGCGCGGCTCTGGAGGCGTGAACCTGCGCCTTGGCGAGGAAAGCCGTACCCGCTTCTCTGAGTAACGGGACAGGTTTCATTGCCTTCAGGCAACTTCCCGCTGCCGCGGATTTCATACCCTAAGCGTTGTTCCTACAGGTGATCCTGACTGCCCTGCGTTTAAATTTTCCCGAAGGCCTTGCGAGCGGCGGCGATGGTTGCGTCGATATCGTCATCACTGTGCGCAGCAGAGACAAAACCGGCTTCGAATGCGCTAGGGGCCAAGTAAATGCCTTGGTCCAGCATGGCGTGGAAGAAACGGTTGAAACGCTCGCTGTCGCAGGCCATGACTTCTGTAAAGCTGCTGATGCGATTTTGATCGGTGAAAAACAGCCCGAACATGGCACCGGCTTGTGCCGTGGTGAATGCCACTCCCACGGCATGGGCGGCCGCTGTCAGTCCTTCCAGCAATCGGCTAGTTTTTTCGGCCAAAGCTTGATGGAAACCGGGTTCGCTGATCAGGTTCAGGGTCGCGAGGCCCGCGGCCATGGCCACTGGATTGCCGGACAGGGTGCCCGCCTGATAGACCGGACCCAATGGCGCTAGATGCTCCATGATGGCTTGCTTGCCGCCGAAGGCGCCCACAGGCATGCCGCCGCCGACAATCTTGCCTAGGGTGGTCATATCCGGGGTGATGCCGTAATGGCCCTGGGCGCCGCCCAAGGCAACCCGGAAACCACTCATTACTTCGTCGAAAATCAGCACCGCGCCGTTGTCGTCACATTGCTGGCGAAGGGTCTGCAGGAAATTTTCAGTGGCTGGAACACAATTCATGTTACCGGCCACCGGCTCCACAATTACGGCGGCGATGTCATCGCCGTGTTCCTTGAAGGCTTGGGTGACGCTGGCGGCATCGTTGTAGTCCAGTACCAGGGTGTCGGCGGTCACCGCTTCCGGCACGCCGGGAGAGCCAGGAATAGCGATAGCGCCGGAGCCGGCTTTTACTAGCAGGCTGTCTACATGGCCGTGGTAGCACCCTTCAAACTTGATGATTTTGTTGCGCCCGGTATAACCGCGGGCCAGTCTAATGGCGCTCATGGTGGCTTCGGTGCCGGAATTGACCATGCGCACCATATCCATGGAGGGTACGAGCTCGCAGACCTTGTCGGCCATGGCCACTTCGGTGGCGGTGGGGGCGCCGAAACTCAAACCCTGCTCAACGGCTGCTTGCACGGCGGCGACTACATGGGGGTGATTATGGCCGAGGATCATGGGGCCCCAGGAGCCCACGTAATCGATGTATTTGTTGTCGTCTTCATCGAACAGGTGCGCGCCACGGGCGGAATGGAAAAACACCGGTGTGCCGCCTACGCTTTTGAATGCCCGCACCGGGGAATTAACGCCGCCGGGGATATGTTTCTGGGCCTGGCGGAAAAGCTGTTCAGAGTGCTTGCGGGGCATGGTGTGTCCTCTTGAATCAATTCGCTATGGGGCAGACCGGCTGGTCTGAAAGCAGGCACTGAGTTGGCGTGCTGCGGCTTCGATGGCATCCGTGTCGGTTTGTCCGAAGAGGGCGTGGATGACCGCCACGGACACGGCGCCAGCGTCGATCAGTTGCGGCGCATTATCCGGATTCACCCCGCCAATGGCTACCACGGGTTGATGAAACTGCTGGCACGCTTGGCGCAGTACGGCCAGCGAGGCCGGTGGCGCTAAGGGTTTGGTGTGTGAGCTAAAGAAGCGGCCCATGGCCAGGTAATCGGCGCCGGCTTCAGCGGCGCCGGCGGCCAACGCCAGATCGCCGTGGCAGGTGACGCCGATAATACGTGAGCCGCCCAGTTTATCGCGGGCGGCTTTGATGCCGCCATCACTCTGGCCGATGTGGACTCCGTCAGCGTTTACTCGGGCCGCTAGAGCGGGGTCGTCGTTGATGATAAACAGGGCATGGTACTGGTGGCACAGTTGGCGTAGCTGGGCGGCTCGGTATTCTCGCTGGGTGGGGCTGGCGGTTTTGTCCCGGTACTGCAACAGCTTGGCGCCGCCGCGCAGCGCCGCTTCGGCGGCGGGTAGCAGGTGCTCGTCTGGAGTCAGCACCGGGTCGGTGATGGCGTAGAGGCCGTGGAGACGATGGAGGGACATGGCAGGCTCAGGGTTGACGGTTGGGAATGTATTGTCCCTGTCCGGGCTGAAAGGCACTGCGCAAGAATTTGTCCACGTGGGCCTGGCCATTGGCCACGGCACTGTCCAGCGACTGGCCGTGGCCACGCAAACAGGCAATGGACGACGCCAGGGTGCAACCAGAGCCGTGGTAGCGGTGAGGTAATCGGTCCCAGTGCCATTGCTCTTCACCGGAGGCTGTGAACAGATGGTTGACTACCTGATCGGTATCGTCATGGGTGCCGGTGATTAGCGTAGCGCAGCCGCTACGCTGCACCAGGACTTGGCCGCAGTCACTGACGCGCTGTTGGCCGCTCAATACCTGCGCTTCCGGTAAATTGGGGGTCATCACGTCGCACAGTGGCGCCAAGGTGCCGAGCATTGCCTCGACAAGGGATTCCTGCGCTAAGCTGCCGCCGGCTTCTGCAGCCAGTACCGGATCGAAAATCACTGGAACATTGGGCAGCCGTTGGAGTAGCTGAGTGATGAAGTCGACGATGGCGATGGAGCCGGTCATGCCGATTTTTATCGCTTGATAGTCCATGTCGTCGAGTAGTGCGTCAGCTTGCTGTTGCAGTAGGTCTATTTCGGTGAGCCGGAAGCCCCGCACATTCTGGCTATTCTGAACGGTGAGCCCGGTGATCAGGGTAGAGGCGAAGCCGCCCAGTGCCTGAATGGCTTCAATGTCGGCATGGATGCCAGCCCCCCCGGAGGGATCGTGGCCGGCGATAACAAGAATGTTGGGTTTCATTGGAAGGCCTGATGTTAGTACTTGATGCTGGGCGGCGGCTTAGCGCAGGTACACAGGGCGCCCAGTACGAGGTGCGTCTTAGAATGGTTTCACTACCACTAGTATCACAATGGCGATGAGCAGAAAAACCGGGATTTCGTTGAAGATGCGGTAGAACTTGTCGCTTTTGGTGTTGGCATCAGCGGCGAATTTTTTCATGTAGGACAAGCAAACGTGGTGATAGCCAATCAGCAGGAACACCAGGGCTAGCTTGGCATGCATCCAGCCGCTGCCTTTATAGGCGTCGATATTGGCCATGAACATCCATAGCCCAAGAACCACAGTGACAATCATGCTGGGGTTCATGATGCCCCGGTAGAGTTTGCGTTCCATAATTTTAAAACGTTCGCGGCTCGGCTGATCGTCAGACATGGCGTGGTACACGAACAGGCGCGGCAGGTAGAAAATACCGGCAAACCAGCAAATCACGGCAATCAAGTGGAAGGCCTTGATCCAGAGAAAGTAGTCGAGCGCAAACTGCATGGGATTTCCCTTATGGGTGGCGGCATTGGAGAGATGTTTCCAGTGAGCGTACACTATACAGGCTTAACTCTTTTCTTTCCGGTCCACTTGCTGCCGTCTTACGTAAAGGAGCGCTGTGAATAAGCGGCCACGTCATAGTCGTTTGATGCGTTACTACCTGTTTCGCACTCGGCGTCTGAGTCGCCGCCAGCTGGGCTCTTGGCAGGACTGGAAGCTGCGTGCGGTGTTCTGGTCCGGCGCTGTCATGGTCGGTTTGCTGGTGGTGGCGTTTGCTTGGGTAGCAGAGTTGGCGTCCCACACTTTCACCCAAATTCATGCCCGTTCCCCATACTTGCCGGTGTTGATTACCCCGGTGGGCATGGTGGTTATTGTCTGGTTAATGAGGCAGCTGGGCACCGAGTCTCAGGGCAGTGGTATCCCCCAGGTGTTGGTGGTGCTCAAGCAGCGTTACCACTGGTTGCGCCCCGCCTTTCTGTCGTTACGCATGATCCTCAGTAAATTTGTGCTCACCTGCCTGGGGCTGCTGTGCGGAGCCAGTATTGGCCGCGAGGGTCCCAGTGTGCATATGGGCGCGGCGATGATGTATTCGGTGGGTCGGGTGGGGCGGCTTAATCAGAAGTACGTGGATAACTCCTTGATTGTGGCGGGTGGCGCGGCAGGTGTGTCGGCGGCGTTCAACGCGCCCTTGGCGGGGATTGTGTTCGCCATCGAGGAATTGTCTGGTTCTTTCGAGCAGCGCACCAGCGGCACACTGATTATGGCCATTATTCTTTCCGGTGTGGTGGTGCTGATGATAATGGGCCACTACAGTTTCTTCGGGCATCCAGACGGCGCGCTGGATATCACCCAGGACTGGGCGGCTATTGGCGTGACGGCGCTGGTGTGTGGGCTTCTGGGTGGATTCTTCAGCCGGTTGTTGATCAAGGGAAGCCAGTTTCTCTCTCCCTATGCCAAGGAGCACCCTTATCGTGTGGTTGTGCTGTGCGCGCTAGTGCTGGTCTTTCTTGGTTTGATCACCGGGGGGGCTACTTATGGTAGCGGCTATGAGCAAGCGTCTACCTTGCTTAGCGGTGAGCAGCCGGGTAACTGGACTTTTGCATTGGCGAAAATGTCCGCTACCTTGGTGTCCTATTTTACCGGGATCCCCGGTGGCCTGTTTTCCCCTAGCCTGGCTGCTGGCGCCGGTGTTGGTAACGTGGTGGGTGGTTTCTTTCCTGGCTCGTCGCTGGTAGGGGTAACGCTGGTGGCGATGGCAGCGTTTCTGGCCGGAGTGATACAGCGGCCGATTACCTCTTTTGTGATCGTGATGGAGTTGACCGGCAACCGCCACGATATCCTATTGCCGCTTATGGCGGGGGCGCTACTGTCGGCGGCGGTGGCTAAAATTGTCTGGCCTCGGCCGCTGTATGACTCTCTAGCTTATCGGCTCTCTGATGGTCAGGGTATGGCGCTGGAAAAGCCCCAGGACAAACCGGCGGAACGTGGCAACGAAAAAGCCGGGTCGATGGGCGGAGGGAAAGAGGCAGAGCGGCAATTGCCCGGGTGACCGTAACCGGGAAGGCGAGACGGTTATGGGGGGGGGGACTTCCTTGCCGCTGATCGATGGCGCCCCTATCATGCAGGGCTTCCTTTTATTGATGCAGTTCAGGAGTGGGATATGTCTTCTCAGCCAGCACAAGCCAGTGCACCGCTGAAAGTGGGTGTGGTCGGCGGTACCGGGTATACCGGGGTTGAGTTATTGCGCCTGTTGGTTAATCACCCCCATGCTGAACTGGATGTGATTACCTCTCGTGGTGAAGCCGGCGTGGCGGTGGCTGACCTGTTTCCGTCTCTGCGTGGCCGTACCGATCTGGTCTTCAGTGCGCCGGATGTAAAACGGCTGGCGGGCTGTGACGTGGTGTTCTTTGCTACACCCCATAATGTGGCTATGCGGATGATGCCCGAGTTGATGGATGCCGGTGTGCGGGTGGTGGATCTGTCAGCAGATTTCCGGCTGCGCGATCATGAGCTGTGGAGTGAATGGTACGGGGAACCCCATGCCTGCCCAGCGTTGTTGGCGGATGCGGTCTACGGCCTGCCGGAAGTGAACCGCGAAGCGATTCGTGAGGCTCGGCTAGTGGCCTGCGCCGGTTGTTATCCCACCTCGATCCAGCTGGGCTATTTGCCGTTGTTAGAAAACGGCTGGATCAAACCCGATCAGCTGATCGCTAACGCGGCCAGTGGCGCCAGTGGTGGCGGCAAAAGCGCCAAGGTACCGATGTTGCTGGCTGAGGCAGGAGAGAGCTACAAGGCCTATGGCGCCAGTGGCCACCGGCATTTGCCAGAGATCGAGCAAGGGCTGGCGGATATCGCCGGTGGCCCGGTAAGCACTACATTTGTGCCGCATCTTATTCCCATGATTCGTGGTATTCATGCCACCCTTTACGCTCAGCTCACCGCGTCGGCGCCTCCGCTGGAAGAAATTCAGGCAGCGTTTGAAGCCCGTTATGCCGATGAACCCTTTGTAGACGTGATGCCGCTGGGCAGCCACCCGGAGACGCGTTTCGTGAAAGGCGCCAATATGTGCCGGCTTGCGTTGCATCAGCCTAGGGAAGAGAACGTGATCGTCGTTTTGTCAGTGATTGATAACTTGGTGAAAGGGGCGTCCGGTCAAGCGGTGCAGGCCATGAATATCATGTTTGGCTTGGATGAGGGGGCGGGACTGGCAGTGGTTCCGCTGGCGCCGTAATTATGGCAAGGAAGCCAAAAAATCGCACGGGCATCGATGATGTGATGTTGGTGCCGGTGAGCCCTTCTCAGCAGAAAAAGCGGCGGCGGCTTTGGGCGCTGGTGTCGGTTGTGGTAGCGGTGTTGCTATTTTTGCTTGGCGGCTGGCTGGGCGCTGGCGGGGCTCTGGATGCCTCGGAATCCAATCGTCGGCTGCGCGGAGAGGTCACTATTCTGGATGCAGAGCTGGAAACTGCGCGTAATGAACTGGCGGTGTTCAGAGCAGATTCTGAATTGACCCTGGAGGCCCGCGAAGAAGTGCGCCAGGAGATCAAGGCGTTGCAGGATCAGGTGGCCGAGCTGGAAGAAGCGGTGCTGTTCTACAAGAATGTAATGGCGCCGGCAGGGGCTAACGGTGGATTGCAGATTGAAAAAATGACCGTGCAGCAGGATAACAATACGGATGAATATCAATATCGAGTGGTTCTGGTCCAATCAGGTGATAACCGGGGATACCTGTCCGGGAATATTAGCCTGCAACTGCACGGTGAAAAGAATGGCAAAGCGGTTATTGTTGGTGGACGCGATTGGCTTGAAGAGGGAAGCGAGACGCAATTCAGGTTTCGCTACTTCCAAGAGCTGAATGGCCGATTTAAGGTGCCCGAAGGGGTAGCGGTGCAGGCGGTGGATGTGGATGCTGAGAGCGGCGGCAGAAACCGTTACCAGACACAGAAAACCATAAAATGGCAGTAGGAGAGACGTGTGCTAGGCCGAGACAAAAAAACTGCAGTGACTACAGGGGCATCGTCCCAAGATTACCGTAACCATACCCTGATCGCGCCTAGCGCAACCGTTCGTGGTGATATTGAATTTTCCGGTGGCTTGCACATCCAGGGCACCGTGGAAGGCAATGTTAGCGTGGGCAAGGATGGCGGTCGCCTGGTGATCGGCGAAAGCGGTGTTGTGAAAGGCGAAATTCAAGTCGCCCAAGTGGTGATCAATGGGCGTGTGGAAGGGGATGTGCACGCCAATGAAAACTTGGAGTTGGCGGAAAAAGCGTCTGTGGAAGGCAACGTATATTACCGGATGATCGAAATGGTCATGGGGGCACGGGTGAATGGAAAGCTGGTGCGTCTGGATGACGAGCGTCGTAATTTACCGGGACCGGATGCCAACAAAATCGCCAAGCCGGAACAGGCAGATAAGCCAGCGGCCAAGGATGTGGCAGGCAAAACGGCCGCGGATAATTCTTGACTGTTTTGGTCGGGTACTGGAACATAATCAGCTCGCTCAGGCATTTCTCTGCCTGAGCGGACTTTTTCTGCCCAGATGCCAGCCAATAGCGAGAGTATGACCGAGTTAGCACCGATTTCATTTACCGATGCCGCCGCCGCCAAAGTCAAAGAGCTGCGTGACGACGAGGGAAACCCGAACCTGAAGCTACGGGTGTACATTACCGGTGGCGGATGCGCGGGGTTTTCCTATGGCTTCACTTTTGATGAAGCGGTAAACGAAGACGATACCTCGGTGGAGAAAGAAGGTGTCACCTTGTTGGTGGACGCCATGAGCATTCAGTACCTGGATGGCTCTCAGGTCGATTACGAAAAAGGCCTGATGGGCTCACGTTTTGTGGTCAGCAATCCTAATGCAGCTACTACCTGTGGTTGCGGGTCTTCTTTCTCCGTCTAGCCGCTGTTGAAACCTCCTTGGTTGCTCAGCCTTTTAGGCTGCTTCGCAATCTAGGTCAAACTCTTAAGTTGTTGTCTTTATCCATCAAAAAAACGTAACAAGTGCCTCCTGAGTGCACTTGGAGCGGTCCAATAGCCTGCCGTTTTTCCTGGGTCCCTTTGAGGTTTTGTGTGTCGCCTTTTGCGTGCCCCAGCCTTCTGCTGTCACAAAAAATTCACCGTTCAATCAACATTTTTTCGCTTTTCGGGTAGATACTGAACCCATGATGACGACAAAGCCGACATTTCAACGAATGACCGCCGCAGACACCCGGGCCATGTGCTGGTTGCTACAGCAACCACAGGCAGCCCGTCGGGCCCGTTTGGCGAGGATGGTTTCTCGCCTCGGCGATGGCCCGTTTTATGTGGCCCTGACTCTATGCATCTGGTGGATGGATCGCCTGGGGGGTAGTGAGTTTGCCCTGACCGCCATGGCGGCTTACGCACTAGAGGTTCCCTTGTTTGTTTTGCTGAAGCATCTCATCAAGCGGCCCCGGCCGGCGGATGCGCTGGAAAGCCTGTCGGCGTTTATTCAGCCGGCGGACCGTTTCAGCTTTCCCTCCGGCCACACCGCAGCGGCTTTTGTGATGGCTTCATTGCTTTGCGTGTTCTACCCACCGGCGATAGCTCTGGCCCTCGGTCTGGCGGTGATGGTGGGGCTGTCGAGGGTGCTGTTGGGGGTCCACTATCCCTCTGATATCTTTGCTGGAGCGGCGCTGGGCTTCGGTTGCGCGATGATTGCGCTCTGGCTGGTTTGAGGCTCAAGCTTCACGTCGCGGCGAGCCTGAAGCAGGGGCCGCCGATAGTGTGCTGAGCTACGCCTAGTCGTTGCCCGATTTGTAGGGTAGGCGCGGGAAACACTTGCAGGGAGTTATGTTTACGCTCTTACCTTTTGTGCTCCTTGTGGTTTGCTCACGGTAGGGTGATCTGTCCCAATATTGCCTCCCTTGATGCCCCGGTGACCACCGGTGCATTCCCTGGTTTATCTTCCATGCGCGCCCAGGCCAGCCAAGCAAAGGCGGCGGCTTCCACCCAGTCAGGCTCTAGCCCCTGTTCGGCGGTACTGGTGACCGAGGTGTTTAGCAACGTCTGGAGACGCTCCAACAAATGCCGGTTATGGGCGCCGCCGCCGCAGATCAACACCTGGTCCGGTTGGAAGTCTGCGAGCACGTCACTGATCGAGCGGGCAGTAAGTTCTGCCAGCGTGGACTGGACTGCGCTAGCGGTCAGGCGGTGATTAGCCAGTGTTCTGTTTAGCCAGTCAGGGCTGAAGTGCTCTCGGCCGGTGCTTTTCGGAGGCGGCAGGCGGAAATAGGGGTCGTTCAGCAAGCTGTTTAGCAGGGCCAAGTCGGGTTGGGTGCTGGCGGCCCAGTCGCCGTTGCGGTCATAGGGCTGTTGGTGGTGGTGCTGGACCCAGCTATCCATCAATACGTTGCCCGGGCCGGTATCAAAGCCTCCGATGAGGTGGTCATTTTCTAGCAGAGTCACATTGGCCATGCCGCCAATATTTACCACGGCGATGCGTTGATCGGGGCGAGCGAATAGCTGTCGGTGGAAGGGGGGTACCAGCGGGGCGCCTTGCCCCCCCAGGGCGATGTCTTTATTGCGGAAATTGCTGACCACCGGGATGTTGGTTTTGACTGCCAGAGTATCCGGGCAGCCCAGCTGTACGCTGAAGCCGGGTATCTGTGGGCGGTGGCGCACGGTCTGGCCGTGACAGCCGATGGCGTGAATTTCCTCAGGCGCAATGTCAGCCTGGGAGAGCAGGGCCTGGCAGGTGCTGGCATAATGCTGGGCCAATTGCAGGCTGGCGCTGCCGGCCCGGTCGATTTCGTTACCGCCGGGCTGGCACAGATCGAGAATTTCGCCACGCAGGCTTGCCGGGATGGGCTGGCTCAGGGTGCTGACAAGACTGAAATAGTTGTCACCAATGCTGGCCAGGACGGCATCAATCCCGTCCACGCTGGTGCCTGTCATCAAGCCGATAAACAGGGATGGCAGCGTCTTAGAAGACATCGCTGCTAGCCAAGGTGGAGGCTTCAGAGAATAGGGTCATCTGCGCCTTCAGTCGATTGGCGGCGATCAGGAACTCTGCTTTCTCGTTGTCGTTTATGCCGCGGGCCTTGGGTAACGGCACGGTTTGCGGGTTGCGGTGTACGCCGTTAATGCGGAACTCGTAATGAAGGTGTGGGCCGGTGGCTAGACCGGACGAGCCTACATAGCCAATCGTTTGTCCTTGGGTGACTCGTTTACCCACGCGAATCCCTTTGGCAAAGCTGCGCATATGAGCATACAAGGTGGAGTAGATCTGCCCATGTTTAAGAATGATGACGTTGCCATAGCCCCCTTTCACCCCAGCGAAGATGACTTTGCCGTCACCTGCGGCCTTGATGGGGGTGCCAGAAGGGGCGGCATAGTCGGTGCCCTTGTGGGCGCGAATGCGGTTCAGTACCGGGTGTTTGCGGCCAGGGTTAAAACGGGAGCTGATGCGAGAAAAGGCCACGGGGGTACGGATAAATTCCTTGCGCATGGAGGCGCCCTTGGTGTTCAGGTACTCCACGTCGCCAGACAGAGTTTCGTAGCGAAAGGCGGTGAGATGGCGGCCTTGATTCCAGAATTCGGCCATTAAGATATCGCCTTCGCCCACTTTTTCCCCGTCAAGATAGAGCTCTTCATAGAGAATGCGGAAGCGGTCGCCTTTGCGAATATCGAGAGCAAAATCCACATCCCAGGCAAACAGGTTGGCCAGTTGCATGGTGAGCCGGTCGGTGATGCCCGCTGCAGCCCCGGCCAAGAACAGGGAGCCGGTAATATCAGCGTGGGCGAAGCGGATCTGTTTCTGATATTCCCGTTGGCTCAGGCGCACATTCCAGCCGCTGTCCGTCAGTCGTGCGGTGAGAGTTTCAACTTTCGAGGGGTGGTAACGCACGCTGGTGAGAGCGCCACTGTCATCAACGCTGACCTCAAGCGTTTCTCCGGGGCGCAAGCGGGTGAGCCGTTTCAGCTTGTCATCACTTTTGAGTAACGCATGAACCTGCCCTGCTCCAATGCCTAGCGGGTGCAGTAACGAAGACAGGCTGTCCCCGGATTGCACGGTCAGCGTTTGCCACTGTGGCGTGGCTGGCGCCGGTTTGCTGGCGCGTTGGGGGCTCGGAGCAGGTGCTATGCGTTCCGGTAAACCGATGGGTTGGATGCGTTCCGAGGGGAGTTCGGTGCTGTCTGGACGAAAGGCGATCAAAATGACGCCGCCCAGCAATACCATGCTCAGCAGTAAGTGAGTGCGTGGGAACTGGCGCACCAGCCTGCCGGCAGCAAAGATAAGTTGTTTCATTGAGAGTCTGTGAGGGCCTGAGTTGGATAAATAGAGGCTGGCACGCCCGCGGGGCACAGCGAAAACTGACCTGCAAAGATACCTGCCTTCTCTGGCCGCGTTCAAGTGTTACAATGTCCCGCTTTCATTAATGTGTCCGAAACTTAGAGGTAGGCATGGCCACGGTGGATCAGCAATTGGCACTTATTACCCGCGGTGCGGATGAAATTATCCAGCAAGAAGAGCTGCGAGAAAAACTGGCATCGGGCCGGCCGTTACGAGTGAAAGCGGGCTTCGATCCCACCGCCCCGGATTTGCACCTGGGGCATACGGTATTGATCAACAAGCTGCGCCAATTCCAGGAGTTGGGGCATGAAGTGATCTTCCTGATTGGGGATTTCACTGGAATGATCGGTGACCCCACGGGTAAGAGCGCCACTCGGCCGCCACTCAGTCGAGAGGATGTACTGCGTAACGCGGAGACCTATAAAGAGCAGGTCTTCAAGATCCTTGATGAAAGCAAGACCCAAGTGGCCTTTAATTCCAGCTGGATGAACGAGGTCGGTGCGGCCGGCATGATTAAGCTGGCGGGTCAATACACGGTGGCACGGATGTTGGAGCGTGATGATTTCGACAAGCGCTATAAAAGCAATCAGCCCATCGCCATCCATGAGTTTCTCTATCCTCTGGTGCAGGGCTATGACTCCGTGGCGCTGGAGGCGGATGTGGAGCTGGGCGGGACGGATCAGAAGTTCAACCTGCTAATGGGGCGGACTCTGCAGAAGAGCTACGGTCAGGCGCCGCAGATCTGCCTGACCATGCCGATTCTGGAAGGGCTGGACGGCGTGCAAAAAATGTCTAAGTCGCTGGGTAACTATGTTGGAGTCAGTGACGCGCCGGGTGAGATGTACCGCAAGTTGCTCTCGCTTCCTGATAGTCTCACCTGGCGTTATTATGAGCTGCTCAGTAGCTGCTCTAATGAGCGCATTGAGGCATTGAAGGCTGAATCCGATACGCTGGGCTCGCCCCAGGAGGCCAAAAAAGCCTTTGCGTTGGAGATGGTAGAGCGGTTCCATGGTGCTGAGGCTGCGCAAGCGGCCCCCAAATCTGCGGGTAACCAGATTGCGCTGGGCCAGATACCGGACAATGTGCCGGAGGTTGAGGTGAGTCTGGGGGAGCAGGATAGTATTCATATCCTGCCGTTGCTCCGAGAGGCTGGCCTTGTGCAGAATGGCAAGGCCGCCAAAGATGTCTTTGGTCGCGGTGCTGTGTATCTGGATGGAGCTCAGATTAATGAAGAGCGGACGTTTTCTCGAGGTGACTGTCACGTGATTCAGGCAGGGAAGAAGAAGATTGCTCGCGTAACGATCAAATAGTAAGCTTTACTGTCTGCCTTCTGGACAGTGTAAGAGGGATTCAGGTGGCCAGCAGGTTTTTTTAAAAAAGTGCGAAAAAGGGTTTGACTCCCGGAGCGAACTCTCTAGAATGCGCACTCCTCGACGGGGCAACGACGCGAAGCAGCGCGGTGCCACGGGTGAGGCGCTCTTTAACAATCAGGCAAGCAAACGTGTGGGACCTGTTCGGGATGGGATCTTTAAGAGATTTCAGTTCTGAACGAGTCAACAAAGTTTTTGTTAATTCAGATGATGAACTGAGCATGTATTAAG
>NZ_JBEDTY010000024.1:0-36698 GCF_040119285.1 Alcanivorax sp. | reverse complement strand
ACGATCAGTCACCTGACGAACTGCCTCAATCTTGAATTCTTCGGGATAGCGTTTGCTGCTCATGGATACCTCTCTGATTGCCATTTTGGATGGCTGAAAGGTGTCTAGCAAACTGGTGGCGATTCACTTTTATGACTGTGTGGTTGATGTTTTTTTTAAGGATGGAGAAGAAGCATCTAGAAGCGCAATCGATTCAACCTCAAGAAATGGTAAAGAGCTTGCTTCACGAAAGACGGTTGATCACGCAATAAATTCACCTTTTGGTCATTTGGCGATGGCAATGATCAACCTTTTTTCTTCCAGGAAAGGTGAGGAGGGTAATGGAATTCCTGATTATATTAAGAGCAGGTTAGATAAAATAATTGAGGCTCCTGGTGAGGGAGGGTCTCATGTAAAATGTATCTTGTGTAAACGTCTTGGATGGCTTTCATATGTTGATTCAAGATGGACGCGGGAAACTGTGCTGCCATGGTTTAAAATAGATAATGCTAATGAGAATGCTGAGGCGGCATGGAATGGCTACCTTTCTTCGCCGAATCTTCCTCCTCAATGGGCTGGTTGGAAAATAAAACCAAGCTTCATCAAGCTTTTTTCAGTCTATGAAGATTGGGGTTGGGGGGAGCATATTAAAGGTGTCGTAGCTCAGTTAGTAATTGTTTTGGCTACATTTAGGAAACAGCACCCCGATGGCCTTTCCCCCAGAGAGGCTAGAGCTTGCTTGCGTCAAATGAGTGAGCAAGGCCGTGCTAGTGCGGTGCGCCATTTGTGCGCTATTGGGAATGCGAACGAAGATGGTTGGGTAAAATATGTGGTTCCCTTTGTTGAAGGTGTATGGCCAAAAGAAAAGCGATTTAGGACTTCTTTCATGTCCTCGGCCTGGATGGGGTTGCTCGGTGATTCTGGCGATAACTTCTTAGATGTGTTTCCTGTAGTGTTGAAGAATTTAGTCCCTATCAATAGCAATGATTATTGGCTCTACAGGTTTCACAGCAAAATTGATAGCGATGATTCTTTAGTAATCAAATACCCGGTTCAGGTTTTGGAAATGTTGAATGCAACGATAATGGATGGTGCAGATAATTTGCCGTATGAGATTCATGATATTTTAGAGGTCATTGAAAGATCATGCCCAGAGCTTTCATCCGATAGCCGGTTTTTTAGGTTGCAGGAATTAATAGAAAATGTCTGAGGTAAGTGTTCTGATATAAACTTGCTAAAGCCAGGTGCTCTGGAATCGTAGGGTTTCTGTATGGATTTTTTATAATGTCTGGCGGCGCGATCAGTTGCTGTGATTGTTACTAGCGTTTTGCTTCAGGATTTTTCTCGCCGCTACCTGCGGACTATGACCGTGTCTAATGAAGAACTCAAACAGCGCAGGGAAACGACGTGAGGCAGCCAGTTCATTAGAGTCTAGCTGCTCTAGGTCCACATTCTCGAAGCTGTCCAGCTCTTTTGGATCGTTTTTGGCTTGTAATGGTCTACCATCTTTGTGTTTTCTTGAATGCCTTGATTCAAACTCTATCTTGAGTTGGTTTTTGGCCTCGGCTTTAGTGGTATGCACCTTTTCTTGGAAAGACTGTGAGTCCTGACGGGGATGATAAACCCATTCTTTATGTTCACTTCCCAAAAATAAGTCTTGAGCCATAGTTAAAATAGTATCCTGAATGCTTCTTCTTGCCTGGTATGAGGTTTCAAGGCTCTTAATGTTGAGCGAAAAGTATCCATCGCTCGTTTTTGATTGTGGGATTTCTGGGCTGTTCTTGCCAGGGTAAGCAAGGTATAGGTGAATGTTGCTATTCGGCAGAACTAAAGTGAGGTCGTAATGACCTGGCCCCTTTTCCCAGCTAACATTTTGGAAAAACGTGCTGTCAGTTAACTTTACTGATACCTCTTTTGAAGGCCAATATTGGCTATCAATGCCTGGGATTTCTAATGCCACAACATCAACTGAATAGGCTTCGGCAGTAGTAAAGTCGGGCAAGTCGCCAGCAATTGCAGAATCGGCAATGAATTGTCTAGCGCTAACGAGAAATGAAATATCACATTCAACGTCAGGAGTTTCGCCGGGTAGAGGGTCATGAGCGAAACACCAAATATTTTTGCTCCCCTTTCTAGCTTGAACAGCTTGCTGGCAGCTTGGGCAAATACAATTGCATGCCTTGCCAGAACGAACAGTGGAAACCTCCACCATTCGCTCATGATCTAGCGAGTATGCAAAAGGAATTTTTGTGGCCACTCATGATTCTCCGAAATGCTGTTAATTATAATTATTGACCGGTTAGGTGCTGAGTTTATTAGCACTTAGCTGGTCACTCAAATACATATTTAACCTGCATGGCCAGCGGTCTTTTCCTGTCCTCGGTCTAATCAGGGGGAATCGCATTCCGAAGATAATCACCTCATAGGCGTCAAATCCCGATTGAGTGCCCGTGATAGTTAGGTTCAAGCCAGACTCTGCTATCGGAGTCGTGGTGTTCTGCTAGATCCCTTGTTGCCGAATACCGAGGCGCTCTCTGCGCCTAGCGTAAGAAATTATCCACACCGCGTTCGGGTTTTCCGCACGCGGTTTACCCGCATGCGGTAAACCCGAACGACTAATAAGTAATAAGCCACTAATAAGAAATAAAAAGAAAATAAATCGCTGTGGATAACGTGATTCTGTGGATAAGTTTGATTGTGGCGGTCTTGAGAAAGAGAGAGCTTTCAGTATTGCTACGGCTGAAGCCATGAGGTCGCCTGTAGCGCCCTCAGATCCGTTTTCTTGTTATGGGTGGGGGTTGATTGCGGGTGGTGCGGTTCGTTCGTTATGGGCGATTACAGGAAGGTTTTCAGGTGGTGGCACGACTGTTCCTGGAAGGGCTATGATTTTGCGACCATGCCCCGCTTCTCGTCTTCTGCCTTCAGGTCTTCCATGAACGCATCCCAGTCAGCTTGCTTGCCAGCAATGTGCTTCATCACCGCTGCCATATCCATATGTGGGCTAGGTTTGCTGGTCGCTGTCGCTTGAACATAACGGCGCATGGCTTCGCGCAGCACTTGAGCGGCAGTTTGGTTGTTGCGCTTAGCCGCTTCAATAAAGGCTATTTTCAGTTCAGGCTCAACACGAAAGGTGATTGTCTTCTTTTTCGGGGCAGTCGCCATGATGGTGCTCCTGAAACGCGCAGTGGCAGGCGGTTGGGCGTAATGACAGGCCGGTTTGGGCCATATCACTGCTTGGACTCAAGCCCTTGTTTCTTATCCTGGGCTTTGAGGTTCTCCATGAATTCGTCCCATTGCTCGTGGCTATTCGCTATACGGCGCATTATTGCGCGAGAATCTGAGGCTTGATCATCCACGCCATCTAGTGGGTTTCCATCGGGCAGCTCGCCCTGGCCTCGATCTGCCATGAAGTCTTCCGGCATTGGGTCTTTGTCCAGCATATCAAAGAACTCATCCCAGCCATTAGGGCGGGAGCTCAATATGACATCGCCAGTTTCTGGATCTTGGCGGATATACACCTCGTTCCCATCGAAACGGTAGTGATCAGGCAAGCGTACGGCCTGGCTGTCGCCGTCCATAAACAGTTTGGCTTTATCAGTCATGAAGCCTCCTTGCGATCAGGGGTTGCCTGTAAGGCATAGGGTAGGCCAGATGCGGAGAGTCTATGTTTCTCCAATAAAAAAGCGGCCCGTAGGCCGCTTCTCATCAAGGGTTGGACGCCATGGAAAGCGGCCAAATTCAGTATAAGCCGGTTATTTGGATTCTGTCAGCCCCTCCAGGGTGACGTCCGCCGCCACCAGCTCGAAAGCACGGCCTGTGTCCTGCTCCTCGATCCACAACATCCCTGTGCTACTGGGGCGGCGGGCTAGCATGACCTTGCCGGTATAGCGTTCCCCTTCCATGTTCCAGCTCACCCACAGGGTCGGGTTGCTGATTCGGGCCGAATCAGGCGGCGACGAGTGAGAGGTGGCGGGTTTTTGCGTGACGCTTTCGTTACTGTCGCTGTCCCCCGATTGTGGGGGCGGTGCCTGCGGATCTCCATCAGACAGGGACGTGTCGCCATTTGTGGCTGAGTACGATGGTGTGGCAGGCCCAGGTGCGGGTTTTGGCACTGATGCCCCCTTGAGGCTGTTCAGAAACCCCTGGACGGCGGATCGTGACAGGGTGGCTTCACCAGATAATGCCTCCTGGATAAACCGGGAGACGTCTGCCGGGTGTTTGTCCTGGGCCCTGGCCAGTTCAACCAGGGCGTTAACGTCACGGCAGAGGCCGCTGGTATAGAGCGTTTTCAGGGTGTCATCGCTTTGGTACAGCAGCCGGTAGCGAGCCAGCCAGGACTTGTTCTTGCCGAGTTGCTTGGCAATGTCGGTCACCTTCCAGCCCTTGCTGACCAGGGCGTCGATGGATTGGCCAATATCCATGGCATCCAGATCCTCGCGCTGAATGTTCTCCAGCAGTTGGTCCGCCTGGGTGCTGAGGTTGTTCAGGACGGCGGGCACCGGCAACGCTTTCAGCCCCGCCAGGCCCTGGGCGCGATGGCGACGGTGGCCATGGTTAATCAGATAATGGCCAGGTTTGTCCGGGTTCTCCCGCACACTGATGGGCTGCAAGATCCCACGGGGCTGTCCGTCCTGGCCTTTCTGCTTCATGGAGTCGGCCAGCTCCTTCAGGGCGTCTTCGTCCATGTGGGTGCGCGGCTGGTCCGGGTCTTCCTCGATCTTGTCCCAGGGCAGCAGGCGGAAGGGGGAGTCATCTTTGTTCTGCGATTGTGCGCTATCCAGATCACTGAAGTTTTCCAGATCCGACAGTACGCTCAGGTCCAGAGGGTTAGGCATGGGCGGGCTCCTGGATACTGGCGATTTTGGCATGGACCATCTCTAGCAGGGTCAAGATCTCTTTGCCTGCAATTCGGGCGGCGGTGTTTTGCTTGCCGAGCTGCCAAACCGGGATGCCATCAGACAGCGCTTCCGGAATGGATTTTCGGATGCCGATGGGTTGCGGCAGGATATAGCTGCCGTACTGGGCGGCCAGGGCTTTGAAGGCAGCGATTTGCCGGTCGTTGCGGCTGTTGAAGCGATTGACCGCAATGCCCAGGAACTCCAGTTTCGGGTTCAGGTTCTTCTTCACGCTGAAGATGGTTTTGAGCAGCTTCTGAAGGCCGTCCAGGCTGTATTCTTCCACCTCAATGGGTGACAGCACATAATCGGCGGCAATCAGTGAGGCCGTCAGCCGCAGCCCCATGGTGGGGGCCGTGTCGATCAGGCAGTAATCGAACTGGTCGTCCACCAGGGCCAGGTTATTGGCCAGATGCGCCATGTCCTCCCATGGCTTGCGATCCACATCGATCAGCTCCGGGCTGGCCGGGATCAGTTGGAAATTGGCCGCCTCGATATCCTTGCCGGTATTGGCCATGAACAGGGCGCTGGCCGGCACAAAGGTCTTGTACTGGTCCAGGGTTTTGGAGCTGTTGCCCTGCGGGTCCAGGTCGATGAACAGCACACGGTTGCCCTGTTCAAGCAGATTGAATGCCAGGTGCAGGCCGAGTGTGGTTTTCCCGACACCGCCTTTCTGGTTTGCGATAGTGAGCGTTTTCATGAAAGTCCCTCATGGTTAGCCATGTCTTTGTGTGTGGCTCCCGATCGGTGCCGATGTCCCATCGGCATCGATCGGGAGCGTCCATAAAACCACTGCGCTAGCGGTCCTCGCGTTCGTCTGGCCGGGTTAACCAGGTCAGGCCCTGACCGGCAAAGGTGGCGCAGATGCAGGCCAGCAGCATCACCATGAACCAGCGGTAGGATTCGGGTGGGTCTGGCGGTGTTGATGCCTCTTGGAGCGAGTTGGCCACCGTCATTTCCAGGAAACTGGTTAGGGCGAATACGAGCGTTGCTACACCGAAGACCATCCAGCAGCCGGTACGGAACCGTTTGAGCCACAGGGTGAATTCCGCTTTTGTCATGACCTGCCCCACCGTTTGAGATAGCCGCTACCTCCTGCGCCACCCGGTCGTGGGGATGGTGTGCTGGGTTTCAGGTGTCGCAACATCCCTGGCCCGGGAATAAAGCGCAGGGCGTTTTGGATACCGGGTGCGGTGACGCCAACCAGACCACCGGCAAGGAAAGGCGTCATCAGCGATACGCCCATCATGACCAGACCGACCAACAGCATTTCTGAGATAAAGCCGAGTTGAGCCAGTGCGGCCTTATTCTCCAGGCGCAGATGCATCTGCTCGAAGATTTCTGCCGCCAGGTGCTCTACGAGAATGATCAGGACATACAACATGAAGTAGGTGAGAAGCTGATTGACCCAGGCTTCCGTATATCTGCTGCTTCTGCGAAAGAGCGAGGCCACAATGAAGATGGGGCCAATGATGATCAGTAGGGCGCTGACAAGTTGGCTGGCCACGATGATCAGAAAGGCCGGGAAGCAAATCAGCCAACCGGTGATGCTGAGCATGACCCCCAGGATCTTGTTCTCCAGAGCCTGGCTGATACTCATGCCGCTGTTTTCGTCGAACTTCTCCTCGGACGTGTCGGTGATGCGTTCCCAGAGCCCGTCCAGGGCATTGATGGCATCGTTGCCAGAGCCGGTGATGCCGCTAAGGACTTCATCGGGCCCATGGAAGGCAATGTCGATGATGTGGTCGCTGTAGATGCTCCAGGTCAGGGCGAAGGTGGATACCGCCGCGATACGAATCAGCCTCGATATCAACTCATTGAGTGGCATTTCTATCTTGCCCGCCCACAGCGCGTAGCCGGTCAGGGCCAGATAGATCACCACCAGGTTGAGAAAGATGGGGCGTAACCACCCCATGGTCTGCTGGGCCAGCCCGGAAACGGCGGTGACAATGTCAGTGACCAGAAGGGCGTGCATGCTGGCGATGGTGGACATGGCCTGTCTCCCTTACTCAAACAGCCGGTGCCGGACTTTGGGTTGATAGCGGTCGCCCAGGCCGAGTTTCTTGGCCTCTTCATAACCCAGGCCCAGCTCCGTGCGAGCGGCATCCAGGTTGTCCCAGGCATTGACGCACTCGCGGGTGGTGGCGCTGTAATCCTTGGGTGGTGTGGTCATGGCCTCGCGCTGCCAGCCGGGATGATCGAGCTCGCAGGTAAAGGCGACGGTCAGGGTTTCTTTCGGGTGCGCCTTGAAATACTCCAGGCTTCGGCCTTCCGGGCCGTTATCGCAGCCGATCAGCAGCAGGGCGGGGAAGATCATCATCAGGGCAAAACGGTTCATGACTTACTCCTCAAACAAGCGGTAGCGGGGCGCGTCTTTTTCCTGCTGTACGGCCAGGGCTTGCTCGTACTCGTATTGACGCTGCTGGAGTGTGATATTGATCAGCTCGTTAGTGAGCATGGCTTGCTCACCTGAAATCCGGGTTTGCAGATCCGTGGCGGCTTTCAGGTTGGGGGCGTTATCCACCTTGCGGATCAACTGCTTGAGGGTGTTGTAGCGTTGCTGTGAGCGCTCCAGAAGCTGTTGGGTGGTCCCTGCCTGGGTCAACAGCGGAGCCAGCTTTTCCTGACGCTTGTGGGCTGCATAATCGCTCAGACCAGCCTGGCTCTGTGCCAGCCCATAGTCATCCATGAGCTGTTCCAGGCTCGCGTCTAGGGATTCCAGGTCGTAGGGCAGTTCTCCCCAACTTCCATAGCCGTTTTCACCGGTGACGGCCAGCAGGTTGTCGCGCTGAACCTGCAACTGCTCCTGCATGTTGCCGAGCTGGTCCTTCAGTGTGTTGTACTGCTGAATCATCTGTTGGTATTGCATGCTCATTTGCTGGAACTGTTGGATGGCTTGGGTTAAGCCAGCCACATCGATAACGGGCACACCGCTTGCCATGGCTTGCTGGCTCAATGAGCCTGCGAGTAGGGCGGGTAACATCCATTTGGTTAAACGTTTCATCGTTTCTTACTCCTTGTTGGCCCTTGGTGGGATGGATTAGTCGTGACAGTGGTTAATGACTTCCCAGGCAGGTCTGTGAGGGGGAAGCCGGTACATCAGCAGGTCTGCGTCTACCAGTTCCTGCAACGCCACCTTGATGTCGTTTTGCGAGCACTGTGGGTGGCTTTCCTGAAGCAGCGCGACAATGTTGGGGTGAGCAATGTTGTCCACTGCGGTGAGAAAGGTGTAGATGCCCAAAGCCGTTAGGCTGAGCGTGGAATCGAACACCACGGATTCCTGGATTTGGTAAATGGACTGGGAGTCATTGGCGGCGTTTAACGTCATTGTCATTCTCCTTGCTGGTTGAGCAGGAACGGGGAAAGGTCGGGGTTATCCGGTGAGTGGCCATGCCATTGGTCCGGTACTTCGGTGACTTGCCATAGAGTGGCGCGCCAGCGTCCTTTGCCGTCTTTCAGTTTGGTGATCCGGAGATATCCGGCCTTTTCCAGTTCCGCCATCCTGGCGCGAATGAAATCGCGGCCATTGCCTTTGCGCTGCTTTTCAAGAAACGCCAGGCGCAACTGGAAGTCGGGCGGGAGGTGCAGCATGAACGTCAAAAGCCCGAGAGCCTGGAACGTGATTCGCTTGTCCCGAATTAAGTCATTGTCGAGGACCGTGAAGTTTCCGTGCTTGCGGAACCGCTGAATGGGATTGGGAATATCGCCACGACTCATTGCACGCCCTCATCGAGAATTCGCGCGACATCCTGAATCCGGAAATATACCCGGCGGCCTATTTTGACTCTGGCCGCATTGAGTCGTTGTGAGAGCTCGCAGTCTCGGTACAACGAGACACGCAATCCATCCTCACTGCGATAAAGCACTTCGGCCAAATCTGCCATGCGAAGCAAAGGGCTTTTGAATTTATCGGCTAGCCATCTTTCCGTTGATGAAGTTTCCATAATTAACCCGACGTTTCGGTACGATTCGTTAACGCCTTCTAAAGTACGTTTGAATTCGCGACCGTCAATACGGCGACAGGAGCGCCAACCGGGCTTGGGGCTGTTTTCAGAGAGGCAGGAGGAGACCGAAAAAGTGACTCATGAGTAACTTTTGGAGGAGGAGGGGGATAGTGCAGGATTCGCAAGTGGGTGCCGTTTGCCACCACTCCGGCAAAGCCGGAGTACCTCTTCCCCCTCCTCCTCAGGAAATGTGAAAAATTTAAGAAAGTGAAGTTTTTACAATTGGCGCTCTCAAAAAACGAAAAATCATCTTTTGAGAGCACTGTTTGGCGAGACTGAACTGCCGGAAGGGGGCTGTATAGAAGCTGAAATTATCGTTCTGTAATAGGAGATTCGTTGAGGTATTGGCCATGCAGGTTGTTGATTTGCACCGCTGCGTTTGCCCCGTTTTTGACATGAGGCATAACGATTTCGCTTTCCTTGGTGAAGCGATGACCAATCCTGATCAAGTAGGATTTGAACAGCCAGCCCCAAAAGCCTTGGCGGAAACTGGCGTCTTCAAGATCTCGCCAACGAACACCACTTCCTCCTGATGCCCAAGGCAGAATGCCGCCTGATACCCAGACTCCCTTTTCATCCAGTGTCAGCTTAATACTGTTGATAACCAGGATGCGGTAGACATAGTGGAGTAGCACTAGCGGGCACAGCATGAATGGTAGCGCGGGATGGAGCCCTATCAGCAGGTAGGCACCGAAACCAAATATGCTGTGCCAGAACGTGGGGGCGATATAAGCCAGCCACGATAGGTGGTAGCTGCCAAACTCGATAGAATTCCCTTCCGTGTGTTCTATGTTCATCTCAGTCATGGTCATTCCTTGTACCATTTCAGGGGTCTGTGAAATTACATCATTCTGTTGCTGGGCTTCTACCGCTCGGCCGAGTTTTTGCTATTGCGACGAAGAGTGATGGAATCCAGCTCTTCTACCAGGTCTTCCGCTCTTAGGTGAGTGTATCGTTTCAGCATCTGCATGGACTTATGACCGCTGATTGCGGCCACCTGCTGATCGCTGAGCCCCCCTTCGACTAACCGACTTACGGCTTCATGACGCAAGTCATGGAAGTGGAGTTCTTTCAGTCCCGCAGTTTCCTTCGCTTTTAGCCAAGGTTTGTTGAAGTTATAGGGGCGGCGTTGGCCGTCTCTGCCTGGTTCCCCAAAGAACACCAGATCTGTGTCGATGGGGCGGACCGGATTAGCAAGAGCTTCCTGAAGTATGGCTGTCGCTGTACTGGAGAGCGGGACGGTGCGTGGCGCGGTGTTCTTGGTTTCCAGTAAGCGTACGATCCGTCGCTTCAGGTCAACCTGGTTACGCCGTAGCGTGGTGATCTCTGCCGAGCGCATCCCGGTTTCCAGGGCAAGCCGGACGATCCAGCCCAGCATGGGGTTGGAGTGGCTATCGACCGCAGTCAGAAGGCGCTCTTCTTCCGTCTGGGTGAGTCGGCGCTCGCGCCCAGGTGGTGGGGCAGGGCGGCGAATATTTTGTACGGGATTGGACGGCAGGCCGATTCCCCACTCCCTGATAGCGGTGGTGAACATATGCCCGAGTAATGCCAGGTCGAGTCTTACCGTGTTGGGTGATCGTGGTCTTGGGTCGGGGTTGCCCTTGGCGTCTTTGCGGTCCAGGCCAGCAAGACGTTCATCGCGATACTTGGCAATAATCTCAGGGGACAGTGCTGCTAGCGAGTATTTGCCCAGCCCTTTGATGAGAGGTTTTGAGTGCCGAACGTCACAGGCTGCTGAAGCTGGGCGCTTGGTTGGGGAGACTTCCGCCAGGTAGCGCTTGAGAGCATCCGCCACCGTCATTCGTTCTGCGGGGGCGCGTTGGATGTAAACGCCACGCACCATTTCATCTTCGGTGCGTCGCGACCAATCTTCTGCATCGCGTTTGGTGCGAAAGGTTTTCGCAGTAGTGGGGAACCCCGTTTTACGAATGACGGCTTTCCATGTGCCGGAAGGGGTTTTAACGAGAGTAGCCATAGTCTTATCGATCCCTGATAGATTCGGTCACTGTACCGAATTTGTACTTTTGGGAGCAATCGACTGGCCCAGGGTTGAAGGGCTGGAATGTGTAGGCTGCTGAATTTTCCGTATCTCTTTGATTAAAAAGAGAAAATATGGATTGTCAGCATGCAGAAATGGTGGGCCCACCAGGACTTGAACCTGGGACCAATCGATTATGAGTCGACTGCTCTAACCAGCTGAGCTATAGGCCCTGAGAAATCGCCTGACGTCTTCTTATGTTGAACGCCTGACGCTTGCCTGCGCTGTCGCGCGGGCGAAGATTATAACGTGTATTTGGTTTAGGGAAAGGCTGTACTCTTTTTTATTATTGCCCAGGCTGCAACGCAGCCCAGGCATTTTGCATTTGCCGGTTTTACAGGTCGCCGTCGAGGAAGCTGCGTAGGTGCTCGCTGCGGCTCGGATGCCGGAGTTTGCGCAGTGCCTTGGCTTCGATCTGACGAATACGTTCACGGGTTACGTCGAACTGTTTTCCCACTTCCTCAAGGGTGTGGTCAGTGTTCATGTCGATACCGAAACGCATGCGCAGGACTTTAGCTTCCCGAGCGGTGAGGTTGGCCAGTACGTCGCGGGTGGCTTCTTCCAGGCCAAGCGAGGTGGCGGAATCTACCGGGGATTCCATGTTGCCGTCTTCGATAAAGTCGCCGAGGCTGGAATCTTCATCGTCACCGATGGGGGTTTCCATGGAGATTGGCTCTTTGGCAATCTTGAGTACTTTACGAACTTTATCTTCCGGCATTTCCAAGCGTACACCCAGCTCTTCTGGAGTGGGTTCGCGGCCCATTTCCTGCAGCATTTGACGTTGTACCCGGTTGATCTTGTTGATGGTCTCTATCATGTGTACCGGGATACGGATGGTGCGTGCCTGGTCGGCGATGGAGCGTGTGATGGCCTGACGAATCCACCAAGTAGCGTAGGTGGAGAATTTGTAACCACGGCGGTATTCGAACTTGTCTACGGCTTTCATCAGGCCGATGTTGCCTTCCTGAATCAGGTCGAGGAATTGTAGCCCTCGGTTGGTGTATTTTTTGGCGATAGAAATAACCAGACGCAGGTTGGCTTCGACCATTTCTTTCTTGGCGCGACGCGCTTTTGCTTCGCCAATGGAAATGCGACGGTTGATTTCCTTGATGTCGGCAACGGGCAAGCCAATGATGTCTTCGATAGTGCTGATTTTACGCTGGGCACGCTGAACGTCTTCTTTGACGACGCTCAGTTTATCGGCGATGGCTTTGCCTTTTTTGGTTTTCAGCTGGCTATCGATCCACTCCATGTTGGTTTCATTGCCAGGAAATGCCTTGATGAAATCCTTACGATCCATACCGCCACGGCGGATGGTGGCGGACATGATTTGGCGCTCGAATTTACGTACCAGGTCCAGGTTGTCGCGTGCACCAACGAGCATGCTGTCGAAAATACGCGGCACCAGTTTAAACAGGGTGAAGTGTTCTGCTAGCGCTTCTAATGCCTTGGCGGTGGATGCATGGTCCCGACCGTTACGCTTGAGAGAGCGTTCTGCTTTCTCTTGCAGTTTTTTCAGCGTCTCGAAGCGTTCTGCGGCCAATACCGGATCCAAGCCGCCTTCATCTTCTTCGTCTTCGTCGTCGCTGTCTTTATCGTCAGAACCTTCTTCTTTGGCTTTTTCTTTTGCCTTAGCTTTTTCTTCTGCCGCCTTTTTGGCTTTTTCAGCAAAAGCAGGGTCGCGATTGGCGTTGGTCGCTGCCGCGCCATCGTCATTGGGATCCAAGTAGCCGGCAATGATGTCGGTGAGCTTACGTTCTTCGTTTTCCACGCGGGCGTATTCGTCAATCACCATATCGACTGCGCCGGGCCAGAAGGCGAGGGCGTGAAGAACTTCACGGGTGCCTTCTTCAATGCGCTTGGCAATTTCGATTTCGCCTTCCCGAGTGAGCAGCTCCACGGTGCCCATTTCGCGCATGTACATGCGTACCGGGTCGGTGGTGCGGCCGGGTTCGTTTTCTACGGAGGCGAGCACGGCAGCGGCTTCTTCAGCGGCGACTTCGTCTGTGCTGTCGGCGCTTTCGTCGATCGTCAACTGGTCGGCATCGGCGGCTTTTTCCACCACGGTGATGCCCATGTCGTTGATCATCTGAATGATGTCTTCTACTTGATCGGTATCTGTAATGGAGTCCGGCAAGTGGTCATTCACTTCAGCGTAGGTAAGGTAGCCCTGTTCCTTACCTAGTGCGATCAACTGCTTCAGCTGAGATTGTTGCTGCTGCTTTTGAGTCGTCATGCAATTAAAGCCCGTAACGTCGTGCTGGGAGCTTGCGCTTGCCAGCGTGATGGTGGCGTGGGAAAACGGCGTATTATACCGGGATGTGGGGGCTACGGCCAGTCAATGCAACCCCGGGGCTGTGCCATTGGCCGGGCTAGTCGAAGGGTTTGCGGGCGTGTTGGCGGGCTTCAGCCAAGGCTTTATGCAGCGCCTGCCAGTGCGCCGGGTCGGGCATGCCGGCCTGTTCTACCTCTGTTAATGCGGCCTCCAGGCGGCTCACTTCCAGCTGTGATAGGGCATCGAGCCATAGCCGAGTGGCCATTTCTTCTTCCATTGGCGGTTTGAGGCTGGCTTTGAGCAGGCGAGATAATGTTTCGCCCTGCTCCAGGGCCATCAAGGCGCCGAGCAAGGCGGCAGCGCTATGATTTTGACGGCACAGCCCGGCGACCTGAACCAGTAGGTCGATATGCGGTAACGGCAGTTGCTCGATGTTGTCGGGCAACGGATGCTGCTCTATCAGTGATGGGTAATCCAGCAGTACAAGTACCAGGCGCTCGGCCAAGGTTAGTGGGCCTTTGCGACCGCCATTTTGGCGTGGATTGGGGCGAATCCGGTTGCGATTGTCTGCGGTAAAATTATTGCTGCTGCCGTCCGCGAAGGCGAAATCTTCCGGGTAGGGCATGCCGGGATCGTCTTCGGTGGGCGGCGGGGAACCGAAATCCTCGTCACCATGCCCATGCCCATGCCCATAACCGTAGGCGTTGCCAGCCTGTGACGAGGTACTCGGCGTAGGCCGGGGTGCTGCCGGTGCCGGCTTGAGCTGGATCAGTGATTCCTTGTCCAGTCGGGTGAGGCGGCTGAGCTCTTCAGTGAGAAGGGCGCGGTAGACCGGACCTGCGGGCTTGTCCAGGTAGGGCAAGGCGAGGCGAGCAAGTCGGGCGCGGCCATCCACGGTCTCCAAATCCAGCCCTTCTGACAGGTGTCGGAACAGGTAGGTGGACAGGGCATCGGCTTTGTTGGTGAGTGCTCGCAACGCCTCTGGCCCTTGTTGGCGCACGAGTGTGTCCGGGTCTTCTCCGTCGGGGAGGAATAAGAATCGCACCTGTTTGCCGTCATCCAGCGCCGGCAGAAGCGATTCCAGCGCACGCCAAGCGGCACGCACGCCGGCCTTATCCCCGTCAAAGCACAGGATCACTTCATTGACCTGGCGGAACAGTTTGCGGGCGTGATCTTCGGTGGTGGCGGTGCCCAAGGTGGCGACCACATTGGGTACGCCGTGCTGCGTTAGGGCGATCACGTCCATGTAACCTTCGACTACATAGAGGCGGTCGCTGCGGTCCCGGCTCTGGCGCCACTCCCATAGCCCGTAAAGCTCCTGGCCCTTATGGAAAACGGGGGTTTCTGGGCTGTTAAGGTATTTCGGCTTGCCGTCGCCCAGCACTCGACCGCCAAAGCCGATGGTGCGGCCGCGGCTATCGCGAATGGGGAAAATGATGCGATCCCGGAATTTATCGTAGGTGCGGTTATTGTCTTCCCGGCGCACCAGCAGGCCACCGGTAACGGCTTGTTCCAGGCTGGTTTCAGTGAGAGAAAGGCCGTTGATTAGATTGTCGTAGCCGGGTGGCGCAAACCCAATGGCGAACTGTTTTGCAATTTCGCCGCTTAACCCTCGGTTTTTAAGGTAATTCACTGCTTTTTGACGCTCAGGCGCTTGGCGTAACTGTTGCACGTAGAACTTTTCGGCGCGGCTAAGCAGGTCGTAAAGGGATTGCAGGCGATCTTTTTTCTGGCGATCGGCGGTGGTTTCTGGTCGCGATTCAGGCACCTCCATGCCGGCGCGATCGGCGAGTTGCTTCACCGCTTCCGGAAAGTTCAGGTGCTCATATTCCATTAGGAAGCCCACGGCGTTGCCGGAAGCACCGCAGCCGAAGCAGTAATAAAATTGCTTATCTGGCGCGACGGTGAAAGAGGGCGTTTTTTCCTGGTGGAATGGGCAGCAGGCGCTGTAGTTGCGGCCAGTTTTTTTTAGGGGCACGCGAGCGTCTATCAGCTCCACCAGATCGGTACGAGCCAGAAGGTCCTGAACAAAATTTTCCGGAATGCGTGCCATGGTGCGCGGACTCTCTGCGTGGGCTGCTATTCAAGCAGAATTGCCGATGTGGGGAAAGTTTAATGCGGGCGCTGGCTGGTAAGGTGTCAGGTGTGTGTCTGTCTGTTTCGCCCCAAGGTACTGGGATGAAAGGGAAAACGTAGCGGGAACGCTGTATGGTTGGCTCAGGCGAGTTTAGCGCGAACCTTACCGCTAGCTGCGCCCATATCGGCACGGCCTTGCAATTGCGGCTTGAGAATACCCATTACTTTGCCCATGTCCTGCATGCCTGAAGCACCGGTTTGAGCCATGGCGTCATCGATAAGGGCGTCAATTTCCGCATCGGTGAGCTGGGTGGGGAGGAATTCTTGAAGCACCACGATTTCCGCTTCTTCGATTTCCGCCAATTCTGGGCGGTTCGCGTCACGGTATTGTGTGGCTGAATCCTTGCGCTGCTTGATCAATTTGTCGAGCAGGGCGAGTACACGTGCATCATCAGGGTCGATGCGCTCGTCCACTTCAATTTGTTTGATTGCTGCAAGCGCCATACGAAAAACACCAAGACGTGCCTTTTCTTTGGCACGCATGGCGTCTTTCATGGCCGCAGTGAGCTGCTCTTTGAGCGCACTCATCAGACGTCTATACCTTAGTACAAACGTTTGCGTGCGAGTTGCTCACGCTGCAGTTTTTTAAGGTGACGCTTGACGGCTGCGGCACGCTTGCGCTTACGCTCTTGTGTGGGCTTCTCGTATTGCTCGCGACGACGCACTTCAGAGAGAATACCCGCTTTTTCACAGCCACGCTTGAAACGGCGCAGGGCCACATCAAACGGTTCGCCTTCTTTCACCTTCACCTGAGGCATGAAGAATCACCTTCCTAGAAATTAGAGTTTATGGGGGTCGCCGCGGGCTCAGGTGGTCCCGGGGTGCGGCGAGGCGGGGATTCTACCCTAGTGGTGAGGAAATGCAAATCCTACGGTTCATCGCTATCATGGCAACGCAATTTCACAGGGTTGATCACCATGCGCGTATTGGGTATTGAATCGAGCTGCGACGAAACCGGCGTGGCTATCTATGACACCGAGCAGGGGCTATTGGGGCAGGCCTTATATAGCCAAGTAGAGATGCATGCTCGCTATGGCGGTGTGGTGCCGGAGCTGGCCAGCCGTGATCATGTGCAGCGGGTGCTGCCATTGATACGCGAAGTCATGACGGAGGCTAATACCCAACCGCAACAGTTGGATGGGGTGGCGTTTACCGCTGGCCCTGGGCTGGCCGGCGCTTTGCTGGTAGGGGCGGGTGTGGCCCGTTCGTTGGCGTTTGGCTGGAATTTGCCTGCGGTGGCCGTGCACCACATGGAGGGGCACCTGCTGGCGCCCTTGCTGGAGCCTAATGCCCCTGCGTTTCCCTTTGTGGCGCTGCTGGTTAGCGGGGGCCACACACTGCTGTTGGACGCTAAGGCCCTGGGGGAATATGAGATTTTAGGTGAATCAGTGGATGATGCGGCTGGAGAGGCGTTTGATAAAGCCGCAAAAATGATGGGCTTGGGTTACCCCGGTGGCCCCCGTGTTGCGACGTTGGCGCAACAAGGTACGGCAGGTCGGTTCCGTTTTCCGCGCCCGATGACCGATCGTCCAGGCTTGGATATGAGCTTTTCTGGGCTCAAGACTTTCACGTTAAATACCATCAATGATTTGGGCGGAAAAGAAGCGTTAAGTGAGCAGGACCGGGCGGATATTGCTCGTGCGTTCGAAGAAGCGGCGGTGGATACCTTGGTGATCAAGTGCCGCCGTGCGGTGGAGCAAACCGGCCACAAGCGATTGGTGATGGCTGGAGGGGTCAGTGCGAATCAGTCGTTGCGTGCTAAGTTGGCGGAACAGATGAAAAAACGGGGTGTGGACGTTTATTACCCCGCGCCTCAATACTGCACAGATAACGGTGCCATGATCGCTTTTGCGGGAGCCCTGCGGTTGCAGGCCGGGGAACGGGCCGAGCTACCCATCAAGATCCGCCCGCGCTGGCCGCTGACGGAACTGGCGAAGCTGCAAGGCGCGGATTAAGTTCGGTTTACTCTCAGTAAGCTCAGCCCGGCGCCCTAGGGGGACGCTGGTGGTGTGTCTCAGAAATCATCACGTTTTGCCGTGTTGGAACGTGTAGCTAGCTTTTCTTCCTGAACCCCAGCTCTTCCCCACGCAGTATTTTTTGCAGGTTGCTGCGATGTCGCAGAATCAGCACGATGGAAAGGGCCAGAATGGGCCAGAAGGCTTGGGGCAGCCAGGCGAAAATACAGGCCGGTGCTACCACGAAGGCACTGAGTGAGGCGATTGAGGAAATACGGTTGAGGGCAAATACCAGCAGCCAAGTCGCGCCGGCTAATAACCCACTGGGCCAGTGTAGAACAAACAGTAGCCCAAAGGCTGTGGCCACGCCTTTGCCGCCTTGAAAGTGAAAGAATACGGGATACAGATGGCCCAAGAAGGCAAAGACGCCCACCAGGGCGGCCACAAAGGGGCCCATATCCAGATAGCGGGCGAGCACCACGGGTATTACCCCTTTGAGCACGTCGCCCAGCAAGGTGAGGGCGGCTGCGGGTTTGCCGCCAATACGGAGTACATTGGTGGCCCCGGGATTGTTGGAGCCCTCGGTGCGCGGATCCGGGTAGCCGAACAAACGGCAGACCAGAATGGCGCTGGAAATGGAGCCCATCAGATAGCCGGCTACGCACAATGGCAATAACCAGAACCAGACTTCCTGTAATGTCCCTGCTTGCACCGGTTATAATCTCCCATCACATCGCTGAGGCAGCGAAATTGGCGCCCATGTAGTACTTGGGGGCCATTGTACACAGCATCCCATTGCTGCCTGAGCTGCAAGCGTAACATCTGATTACCTGAAATGGGATTCATCCAGTGCGCTAGCGTCGATGAATGCCACGGCAAGAGAGCCAGTATGGATATTGTTTATATCAATGATTTGAAAGTTGATACCGTAATCGGCATTTTCGATTGGGAGCGCCGCATCCGCCAGACCGTGAGCCTGGACCTGGAAATGGCGGCGGATATTTGCAAAGGAGCGGCCTCGGATCACATTGATGATGCATTGGATTACAAAGCCATTGGCAAGCGGTTGATCACCTTCATTGAGGGCAGTGAATTTCAGCTGGTGGAAACTCTGGCGGAGAATGTGGCGCAGCTGGTGTTGAATGAGTTCAGCGTGCCGTGGCTAAAATTGCGACTCAGCAAGCCAGGGGCTTTGCGCGGTGCCCGTGATGTGGGGGTGATCATTGAGCGGGGTGTGCGTCCTGATGCCTGATGTGTCTCAGGCTCAGGTGTTTCTTAGCCTGGGCTCCAATATCGACCGTGAGCACAATATTAGCTCTGGGTTAGATGCCCTAAAGCGGGCATTTTCCCCCTTGTCGATCAGCCCGGTGTACGAAAGTGAAGCGGTGGGTTTCGATGGTGATGCCTTTTACAACCTAGTGGTGGGGCTGAAGACAGCCTTGAGTGTGGGAGAACTGGCTGCCTGTCTAAAAGAGATCGAAAAGGAGCATGGTCGGGTGCGGGGCGAGAAAAAGTTTTCAAGCCGAACCTTGGATATTGATATTCTCACCTACAATGATTGTGTGGGTGAGATAGAGGGTGTGCAGCTGCCCCGGGACGAAATTCTCAAGCATGCTTTTGTTCTAAAACCCCTGGTCGATCTGGCCCCGGATGCCATGCACCCGCAAACCCGTGCACCCTACCGGGCATTGTTGGACGCGGCTGATTTCAGTGGGCAGAACTTATGGGTGGTGCCGTTCGGCGGCAAGGAGCGATAGTTTTTGCAGTTTGCGTTAGCCCCATAGTGGCGTAATTCGGCAGCCATCGGTGGGCCTGAGAGACAGCGTGTGTCGTGCTGCGTCTCTCAATACCAATGCGGTGTCATATCGCTTTGCGCCCAACGGAAGAAATCGTATTCCAGCCGAGAGAGACCACCGGGGTAGAGGTGGTCGATACGTTGAAGCGTTGGCCTCTGATGGTTTTTTTCCAGATCCTGAAGCATCTGCCGCAAAATAGAACGGCCAACCGGTTTGGACATAAGAAAGGCGGTGGTTGCCCACGCAACGGTGTAGGGAATGGCGTTGAGCTGGTGAGCCATCTTGCGCCATTGAGCATCATCCAGAGAGAGATACTGCCGCAGGGTGATCAGGCGCTGTTGTTCAACCCAGGTCTGAATGCGTTTTTGGGCATCGGGCAGAGCACTGATTTTCAGGCGCCCATCCGGTTGTGTTTCCAGCATTTGAAAATATTGTGCAAGTCCTTCATGTAGCCACACAGGGGCAGACGGTGACAATTGGTAGAGCAGCACATGGCTGGACTCATGAAGAATCGTCTGGGCTACTTGTTGTTCGTTTTTGGTCCATTTCCACACGGCAACTTCGTTGGTTGAAGGAATAAACACGCCGGCATAATGACGGCTGCTGGAGCCAATCCGGTCAACCATCCATTGTTGAAAATCGTCCTGTTTTTCAATCAAAAACAGGTTCACTTCTGCGGTGCCGTGCAGGTCCAGCCCGAAGTCTCGGCGGTAGCGTTGATAGATGTGGCGGATGTTGTCCAGGGTTTGCTGCTGCAGGTCGCCGCTCAGGGTGAAATCCTGGCGTTTAACCTGGATGTCCAGGTCTTTGAGTTGTGGGCTGATATCCGGAGTGATGGTTTCGGTTTGGGCTCCTTCCGGTGGGCGGTCACCGAAATGCAACTTGCCAGTGTCATCACGCCATTGAAAAATGTTCGCCTGGGCGCTGGCGCTAAGAAGAATGAGAAGAAGCGTTAGAAGTCGCAATGTTGGTCGATCCATTTTCGGGTTTTCTGCTGGTCTGCGGCAACCTCTTCAATACTGGCGTTGCGGTGGGTTCCGTCTTCATCCACATAGACAAAAGGCCCGTTCATTTGCTCGAGACGTTTTTCTGCTGCCTTGCAGGGTTCCGCAAACCGTTTTCTGTATTCCTTTCGTGCGTTTTCTTCTGCCTGCGCTTTTTGCCGTGCCTGCGCTTGCTGGCTTTCCAGTAGCCGTTGGGTGCGAGCATGGATATCCCTGGCGTCATCCTGGCCAATCTTCGGGGGTGGCTTTACATCCAAGGTGTCGTGTTGCTCTTGGGGTGCCTTGTCCCCAAATTGCCAGTTGCCATTGGCGTCTTTCCAACGATAGATTTCTGCGCTGGCAGAGGCCGTCGCCAGTGATAGCAGTATTGCCCCGATAATTTTCATGAGTCCCCCCCCGAGAATCCTTTCGTGTTTTGTTGTTAGCTTCCTTGCAAGGCCAGTGAACGCCCCCCGTCCACGGCGAGGATTTGCCCGGTAATAAAGGGCGCCGCTGTGGCTAACCAGTAAACCGTGTTGGCAATGTCATCCGGCTCGCCGCTGCGTTTCAGGGCGGTGGCGTCCTGGATGGCCCGCTGGTTCATCTGCCCGGCTTCTGGCCACAGAATGGGCCCCGGGGAGACGCCGTTGACGCGAATCTCTGGTCCCAGTTCCCGGGCCAAGCTTTTGGTCATCATCGCAAGACCGGCCTTGGCCATGCAATACAGAGTATGCGTTTGCAGCGGTTTTTCTGCGTAAACATCGACAATATTGATAATACAGCCCTGTTGCTGGCGTAACGCAGGCGTCAGCTGCTGGCTGAGGATAAAGGGGGCACGCAGGTTACTGTGAATCAGCTTTTCCCAGTCGCTGTCGTTTGCCTGTTCTATGGGCGTGGGGTAAAAGCTGGAGGCATTATTGACAAGCAAATCCAGCTGGCCGAAACAGGCAAGGGCGTCGCTGGCCAGTTGGCGCACGGCGGCGGGTTGGTCCAAATCGGCTTGCAGTAACCCTGCACTATTGGGGCGTAGCTGATTTAGCTCGGCAGCCAGTCTCTCGGCTTCTGCCTGGCTACCCCGGTAATGAATGATCACCCGCATCCCGTGCTGATGCAGGGTGCGAACAATCTGGGCACCAATACGGCGGGCGCTGCCGGTAACCAGGGCGACGGGGGCGTTCATCAGGGATTAAGCTCCTGTTGTTTAAAGGTGGCGATGGCATCAATGCGGGCTTGCTCAATCGCTTCGCCCAGTGCCGGGCCGTCGTGGCCTTGGGCCTGCAGCGCCTGTATATCTACCTGGCGAGCAGCATGTGCCGCGCCCTGTAGATAGGCGGCTTGAGGATACTCGCGGTTTTCGAAACTGGTGCGGCCCCGCGCGTCGGCTTCACAGGCTCCCAAGAAATCCGTTAGCCGCTCCGGGCGACGAAGGATATCCAGCGACTTGAACAGTTTCCACACCGTGGCCGGTTTCAGTTCCAATGCACGGTGGCTGTGAGTATGGAACTCAGCGACTAAGGTGGCCAAGGTTGCGGCTTCCTTGGGAACTTTCAATCGCTTTGATACCTTTTTGCTTAGACGAGCGCTGCGGATTTCGTGGGCAATGTGTCGGGGCCACTCTTCCTTTGGGGTGTTACCCTTGCCCAGATCATGGCATAGCAGCGCATAGCGAGCGTGAAGGCCTAAGCCGAGCCGAGCGGCCTGCTCAAGGCAAAGGAATTGATGAAGCAGCGTATCCACTTCCGGGTGGTGTTGTTCCGGCTGAGGTACGCCATCCAACGCGGCAAGCTCTGGAAATAAGGCATGCAGTGCGCCGCAGCGGTGAAGTACCTGAAAGAACACCTGAGGATCGCGCTCCATGAGCGCTCGGCTGGTTTCTTTCCAAACCCGCTCAGCGACAAGATAACCCAGCTCACCGGAGTCGCTCAGTTGTTTCATCAACATAAGTGTGTCATCGGCCACCTGAAACCCTAGCCAGTGGTAGCGAGCGGCAAAACGGGCAACCCGCAATACCCGCAAGGGGTCTTCGGCAAAGGCGGGGGAAACATGGCGCAATAGGCGAGCTTTGAGATCCACGCGGCCATTAAACGGGTCGATGATTTCACCACCACGGGCTTGCGCCATGGCATTGATGGTCAGGTCGCGGCGAATCAGATCCTCTTCTAGAGAGACCGTGCTGGCGGCATGGAAGGTAAAGCCGCCATAACCGTTGCCGGATTTCCGTTCGGTTCGGGCCAGGGCGTATTCTTCCTGCGTTTTTGGATGCAGGAATACGGGGAAATCTTTGCCCACGGGGCGGAACCCGTTGGCTTCCATTTCCTTCGGGGTGGCACCGACCACGACCCAATCTTTTTCTGTAACGGGGAGGCCGAGCAGGAAATCCCGCACCGCGCCGCCCACTAGATAGACATTCATCTTGTGCGCTCTCGTTATCTTGAGCAGAATGGTCGCATGCTTTCTATCGTACTGAAACTGAACGCATTAGTCGCAGACCGCTGTGCCCGCCAATGGCGTGCGCAAGGGCGACGGCTGTGTGACTGAACGTTTCAGTTCTGCACGAAGGCCGCAGTGTCCCTGACCTGCGGCCTTTTTTCGTTTAATGGGGAAGGTGGTAGGCCGTAAACCCGCTGCAAGTTTCAACACGGAATGGATTTTCCTGGCTGATATCACGGAGGCCGCGCACCAACATTTGGCCGCGCTTGTTGGTTTCAGAGTGAAAAAAGCTAGGACCACGCTCTCGCTTGAAACGTGTGTCTCATTTAAGGAGAACGGCATGCCAACCTTGGCAGCATATTTGATCGTAGTGGCGGTGTGGGCAACCACTCCATTGGGGATTAAATGGAGTGGTGACGCCATGGCGCCGCTGGCCGCCGCCGGTGTGCGCATGGGTATTGCTGCGCTGCTGGGGCTGGGTTGGTTATGGATAAAGCGCCAACCTTTGCCGTTGCATGCTCGCGCGCGTCTCAGCTATTTGGCGTCTCTGCCGGGTATTTTTGGCGCTATGGGCTGTAGCTATATGGCGGCGGTTCACCTTCCTTCCGGGTTAATTTCAGTGATCTTTGGGCTGGCGCCGCTGTTGTCCGGGCTGATGCTGCAAGCCCTGCCGGGTGGTTTGCGCCTTAATCGCTGGCATTGGAGCGCCTGCCTAATTGGTTTAGCCGGGTTGGTGCTGGTGTTTGATGACAGCCTGCAGGTGCTGGTCGCCGGGCAGGACATGGGCGGCCGGGGAGTGGGTTTGCTGTGGATGCTTAGCGCAGTGACCTTGTTTGCCGGCAGTGGCATTGCGGTGCAGCGAGTGGGCGCCGGGCTGCAGCCCATGCAGCAAACCGTGGGCGGCTTGCTGCTATCGTTACCCTGTTATGCCATGGGCATGGCCATTACCGGCCAGACGCTGAGCTTTAGCGGCGATTACCGGGGCCTGTCCGCGATACTGTATCTGGCGGTGTTTGGGTCGTTGTTGGGGTTCTATTGCTATTATCAGGTGTTGGCCCGGCTGTCGGCGGCGACGGTGGCGTTAGTGACGCTGATTACGCCGGTGTTGGCGTTGTCGTTGGGAAGCCTGCTCAATGGTGAAAGCTTGGGGGTACTGGTGCTGGTGGGGGCTGCGTTAATCGTGCTGGCACTGTCGTTGTTTCTGCTGGGGGATCACACGATACGCCGCCAGCTGAAGCAACTAACGAAGGCTGACGCCTAGCAGTGGCACTGAATGCGAACCAAGTCGTCTAGCCGTAGCGCAGTTAAGGAGCCTCCCCACACGCAGCCGGTGTCCAGTGCGTCGACCTTCTCGACGCCACTGTGGCCTTCCAGGGCGGCCCAGTGGCCGAACAGGATGCGGGTATCGGTGACGATTCGGCCGGGGTGCTGGAACCAGGGAATGAACCCGGTGGGGGGCGAGTCGGGCTCTCCTTTGCTGGTCAGGTCCAGCTTTGCGGCCTGATCCACAAAACGCATGCGGGTGAAGTGGTTGGTGATCACCCGCCAGCGGTCTGGGCCACTCAGCGTCTCGTCCCAGCCGGTGGGGGTATTGCCGTACATGTGAGTAAAAAATGTGCCGGCGGAGTTGCCACGCAGCACGGTTTCCACTTCCGCCGCGCGTTGGCTGGCCTGGGCCAGTGACCACAGCGGTGGAATGCCGGCGTGGGTCATCACCGCATTGTATTCCGGTAGGGAAACAAGCAGTGGTTGTTGTTGTAGCCAGCCCAGCAGTTCAGCACGATCCGGTGCGTTCAAAATTTCGCTGAGGGTGTCTTTGCGTTTGCTGGGGGTGGTGCCGTTGGCCACCGCCAGCAGGTGTAGATCGTGGTTGCCTAGCACGGTATGCACATTGTCGCGCAGGGCGTGAACGCGACGCAGGGTGCCTAGTGAGTCTGGCCCCCGGTTGATCAGATCTCCCGCGAGGAACAGGCGGTCGCGGTCGGCATTGAAGTTAACCTTTTCCAGCAAACAGTCAAATGCCCCGAGGCAGCCCTGCAGATCGCCAATGGCGTAATCGCTCATAAGGTGTTTCCGGTGATATCCCTGATACTGGAGGCTTGATGCCCGACGTTTGCGCTTTGGCGGGCTAAAACAATGATGGCCGTATCGGCCATATGTTGGGCGTCAGGCATAGGGCTTCCAGCGCATTCAGTGCAATGCATGCGGTGCGGCTAGGGTGAAGGGCGGGACTTGTGCGTCAAAGTGGATGCCGTCTTCGCTAATCATCTGGTAACTGCCGCGCATGCTGCCCACTTCGGTTTCCAGAATAGCGCCGCTAGTGTAGCGGAAGGTCTGACCGGGGGCGATGTGGGGCTGTTCGCCGATAACGCCCTCGCCATGGACTTCCTGAACGCGCTCTTCGCCATCGGTGATCACCCAGTGGCGGGTAAGCAAGCGGGCGCTGACGGAGCCTTTGTTGAGAATGCTGATGTGGTAAGCAAAGACCCAGCGTTGGCCTTCTTCATCACTTTGGTCCGGCAGAAATTCGGTTTCCACCGATACCTGAATATTGTGATTGGAGTCGCCGTTGGCGGTGTTGTCGCTGCCTTGTTCGGTGACGCTCATGGAGTGCTGTCTCCCTTGCCTTGTTCGGTGTGTGGTGCGCTGCCTTCTTCTTATGCGTCGGCTGGGCGACTGATGTTGGCCAGTGCCACGTAGTCGGCCACGGACAGTTGATCCGGGCGCAGGCCGGCATCAATGCCGAGGGCTTGAAATTGCTCGGCGCTAACCCAGGACTTTAACCCATTTCGGATCGCCTTGCGGCGCTGGGTGAAGGCCTGGGCCACCAGTTTGCGCAAGTGGCCCTCGTCGTCCGCTGGGTGGGGCGGGCTGGCGTGGGGAATTAGCCGGACCACGGCGGAATCCACCCGGGGAGGGGGGCTGAATGCCTCGGGGGGCACAAAGAAAAGATAATCCGCCTGGCAATGATACTGCACCATGATCGACAGCCGCCCCCAATCACGGGTGCCGGGGCTGGCGGTGAGCCGTTCCACCACTTCTTTTTGCAGCATGAATGTCATGTCGCTGATGGCGTCGGCCTGGGCGAGCAGGTGAAAGATCAGTGGGGTAGAGATGTTGTACGGCAGGTTACCAATCACCCGCAGGGGCTTGTCCGCCGGTTTCAGGCTGCGGAAATCAAAGCGCAGCGCATCACTTTCATGAATGGTCAGCCGTTCGGGGGTGTTTTCCTGGCGCAGCAGGGCAATTAGATCCCGATCCAATTCCACCACGTGCAAATGGGGAACGTCTTCCAGTAGTGGGTAGGTCAGGGCGCCCCGCCCTGGGCCGATTTCCACTAGGGTGTCTTCCGTTTGTAAGCCCAAGGTGCGGATCATGCGGTCGACCAAGTTGCGATCGTGCAGGAAATGTTGGCCAAAGCGTTTACGGGTGCGGTGTTCTTTCATAGCGGATCTCAGGTCAGGCCGGGTGGTGTGGCTCACTCAACGCAAGAGCGCTGGTGCGGTCAGGCATTATGCTGCGGTGTTGCCAGCGCCAGTGCTAGGCGCGTGGCGGCGATCAGACTACCCGCGCTGGCCGTGCCTTTGCCTGCCAGATCGAAGGCGGTGCCATGGTCCACTGAGGTGCGAATAAAAGGCAGCCCCAGAGTGATATTGATGGCTTCGCCAAAACCAGCGTACTTGAGCACCGGTAACCCTTGGTCATGATACATGGCGAGCACTGCATCGTGTTGCTCAAGTAGGTGAGGCTGAAAAGCTGTGTCCGCGGGAAGAGGGCCGGTGAGTTGCATGCCCTTAGCGCGCAGGTGTTCCAAGGTAGGAATGATTATATCCAGTTCTTCGCGGCCCAGGTGGCCCTCTTCGCCGGCGTGAGGGTTGAGCCCCAGTACCATAATGCGCGGTTCGGCAATGCGGTACTTGCCGATCAGGTCGTCGCGCAGAATGGTCAGGGTACGCATCAGGCTGTCGGGGGTTATTGCGGCCGGCACCTGGCTCAGGGGCAGGTGGGTGGTGGCCAAGGCCACCCTAAGCGGCTGCCCGCGGGGGGAAGCAGTGAGCATCATCACTACCTGCTTTACCCTGGCCTGTTCGGCGAGAAATTCGGTATGGCCGGTGAACGCCGGGGCGGCTCCGTCGCAAATCACGTTTTTCGCCACCGGAGCGGTAACCATGGCCGAGAAGGTGCCCTCAAGGCAGCCCTGAGCGGCACGGGTAAGCATGGTCACGGTGCCGGCGGCGGTGGCCGGGTCCGGTTGCCCGGCGATGACTGGGGCGCCGGCCGGAGTGTGCCACACAGGTAGGCAGCTTGAGGGAAGTGGTTGCCCCGGTTGCCAGTCGCCTAGTGATACCGCCAAGCCAAGCTGTTGCGCCCGTTCGCTGAGCACCAGCCGGTCTCCGATAATAACCAGCGGGGCGTCAGTGAAGGTATCCAGCAGAGATAGCACCAGCTCCGGGCCGATCCCTGCGGGGTCGCCATAAGTGATGGCGATGGGTTGGGAGGGCGTGCTAGGCATGGCTTAGGTGAATGCCTGAAGCCGAACGCCGGAGGCCAATGCTATTTCCCTGGCTTTCTCCCGCAAGGAGGAAAGGGGCCCCCCTGGCTTGCGCTGGAGGGAATAGAGTTGTGCTTTAGCACGGCCAAGCGGCGTCTGGCATCGGGGACTCGGTGTCGGGCTTCTCACAACCGAATATCCACATAGGACTCGCTGCGTTTTTCCTGCGTCCAGGTTTCCAGCTCTTCTTCAAAGCGGCGTTTCTGTAGGGCCTGGGTGGCCTGCATACGGCGGAACTCGGTGCTCATGTCTGCATCGCGGATGCCGTCTACGCGCAGGAAGTGCCAGCCGAATTGGCTTTCGAACACAGGCGATAGCTCGCCCACCGGCGTATTGAGCATCATCTCTTCAAACTCGGGGACCATTTCGCCTTTGTTGATCCAGCCGAGTTCGCCGCCATTGCGAGCGCTGCCTGGGTCATCAGAAAATTCGGCGGCGGTTTCACTGAACTGGCGGCTGCCCGCGGCTATCTCGTCGTGGAGACGAATCGCTTGCTGGTGGGCCTGTTCAGCGCTGATCAAAGCGTCAGCTTTGATCAGCACATGGCGAACTTGATATTGGGTCACCACTTTTTCAGCGCCGCCTTTACGGTCGATCATTTTGAGAACATGAAAGCCAGCGCCGGAGCGGAGTGGCTCGGAAATTTCACCTTTTTGCAGGTCGATGGCATTTTCCGCAAACAGGGTGGGCCACTGGGCGGCCGGGCGCCAGCCTAGGTCTCCGCCATCCAGAGCTTTTGGGCCATCGGATTCGGCCACCGCCAGCTGCTGGAAGTCGCTACCGTCCTTGATTTTTTTGATGATGCTTTCAGCTTGATCCCGAGCCTGGGTAATATCTTCCGGGCGGGCTTCAGAGGGTACGCGGACCAAGATGTGGCCCAGGCGAAAGTCCTCCTGGAACATCTGCTTGCCCATTTCAGAACTTAGGAAGCGGTCTACTTCCCGGTCGGTGACTTGAATGCGAGAGGCCACGCTGCGTTGCTGCAGGCGGGATATCACCATGTCTTCACGAATTTGTTCGCGGAACTGGGCCCAGTTATAACCGTCCTGACGCAGAGCTGCAGCGAAGTCTTCCAGGCTCATCTCATTCTGACGGGCGATGCCTGCCAAAGCTTGGTTAAGGCTGGCGTCGTCGACTTTGATCCCGGCCCGTTCGGCCAGCTGCAGCTGCAGGCGTTCCAGAATCATGCGGTCGAGCACCTGCTCGCGCATCACCGCCGGGGGCGGCAGTTGTTGGCCCTTTTCCTGAAATTGCAGGGCGATGGTGTTAATCCGCTCATCGAGCTCGCTGGCCATGATGGCGCCATCGTTAACCACCGCTACAATGCGATCAAGCATCTGTACTTTGGCCTGGCTCCAGGCCGGCATCATCAGCACGGCCATGGTGAGCAGGCCAAGCAGGGCGTGTTTTGCGTGCAGCGTTCTATTAATCATACTGTCTCCTGTATCCCGGAATGCTGCGCTCCAGCAGGGAATCCACCTGGCCGCCGAAGCCGCCCAGGCCGATCATCTGGATCTGGAACCAGATAGTGCTGTCCGCCTCGAGGTTGCCGTCGCCGCTGTCATCCACCAGTTCGCGCTGGCTGAGCAGTCTCAGCTTCCAGCAGCAATTGCGGTATTCGGCACCGGCCATGGTTTCCAGCGAGCGTTGGTTATCCAGGTCGTACATCCAGCGGCCAATCAGCCGCCAGTGTCGGTGAACCGGCAGAATGGCGCTGACTTCCGATTCGCGAATGTCGTCTGCCGGACGGTCGTGATAGCCCAGGTTGACGACGCGCCGTTCCCGATCGTTATAACCAATTTGGAAGTTAGAACGCTCACGCTTGTTCTCTTCCGTATCCCACTGGGCCTCAGAGTAGAGGTACCAATCCTGTGCAAAGTTCCAGCGTGCGTCGCCAATAACGGGAGTTTGGTCATCGGTGGGGTCTTCCACAGCCCGCTCGGTGATCACTTTGCGGTCTTCAAAGTAGAAGCCTTGCGCCACTCGCAGGCGTAGTTGCTCGCGGCCAGTGCCATCATGCAGGAAGCGACTGGTCAGGCCTACCGCCAATTTCTCTTCGTCGCCGATGCGGTCGTAACCGATGAAGCGGTTTTCCCTGAACAGAGAGTTATAGGAGAACGTCAGCTCGCCGGAATCGAAGTTGGGTAGTTCGCTCTGATCTTCGTAGGCGATCTTGTTCACGAACAGGCGCGGTTCCAGGGTCTGGGTGAAGCTGGAGCCGAACCAGTTACCCGCACGCTCAAAAAACAGGCCGGAATCCAGGCTGGCGCCCCAGGTCGTCAGGTCCGGGTTATCTTCTTCGTTGGCATCGACATTATCGAGTTGATACTGGGTGTGGTACAGCCGGGTGCGGGGCTCTATATACCCCCAAGGTTCTTGCAGACGCACGGTCAAAGCTGGGGCCACGTGGGCACGCATGCCGGTAGCTTTGCCGCTGTCATCGGAATCGCTACGGTCGAAAGCGGTGAGATCAGACAGCCATAACCCCTTGATCGGGCCAACTAAGGTGGGGTCACCGGTTAATTGCAGCTGTGGTAAACGCCGGTAAGGCAGATCGGCGTCGTCCAGTGTCGGGTCAATGGTCTGCCAGGATTGTAGCCGGCCCAGTACTTGCCAGGTACGCCCGTAATAGCGGGCTTCTGCCAGCCGGGGCAGGTGCGTCTGGGAGCTGATTTCCAGCCCAGTGTCCAGATCCTTGAAATAGAAGTCATCGGACACATAGGTGAAATCGGTCTCCAGGCTCCATCGGTTAATGTCGCCATTGTGAGTCCAGCGCCCGACTTGGCGGTTTTCATCGTCGAATTTGCGGTCGTTGAACAGTACCCCGTAGCTGAGTTTGCCTTCGCCCCAGCGCGACAGGTAGCGCATTTCGCTGTCCAGGCCGCTGCCTCGGCCATCGATATAGCGAGGAGCAACGGTGGCGTCGAGTTGTGGATGCAGGTTCAGGTAAATGGGTTGGGAAATATCCAGCCCTCCGCTATCCCCCACGGAAAGGGTGGGAAACAGCAGGCCGCTCTTGCGACGGTCATCGATGGGGAAGGTCATCCAAGGCAGCCACAAAATGGGCATGTTCTTGACCTTGAGCACCACGTTGTTGGCCTCACCCCAGCCATTATCTCGGTCCAGAAAAATATGATCGCCCTGCATTATCCAGCCGTTGGAGCCGGGGGCGCAGGTGGTATAGGTGCCGTGGGTGATGGTGGTGGTGTTTTGTTTCAGAAAAACATAATCGGCATTGCCGCGGGCGCCATTGTCGAACAGGGAATAGCGTACCCCTTGCAGGCTGCCTTCTTTGCGGCGAGTCTGGCCACTCATGTTGTTGGCGATAAAGGTGGCTCGGTCGCTTTCCAGGCGCATACCGTTTTCAAGTTCGAATTTGCCAGTGGCTTGATCAAGCTCGGCAATATCGGTGGTAATGCGGCGGCCGGGTTGTTCAATCAGGACATCGCCGTCTAGGTTGATTAGGCCGTCCTGGGTGAGCGTGGAGTGATCGGCGGTGATGACCGTATCACTGCCTGTCACCGGCATGCCCACACGGGGGTTATAATAAATACCGCCGCACCACTCAGGTATCGCCCGCTGCTGCACAGCAGGGAACGTGGCCATCTCTTCGCGGTCAACCCAGTTCAGGTCGTTTTCCGCAAGGCTAGCCCCTGAGGCAAGCAGCAGGGCTGGAATCAATAATCGAGGTATGGGCAGTGGCATCAGCTGCTCAGAACAGGTAAAAAGGCCGCTTTATGGTGGGCCGGCTTTCCGTCCCACCAAAAGCGGCAGTGTAATCTAACAAGGAAGGCAATGCAGCCTGATAAAAGTAAATCCGGCGTAACCCCGGACCCGAGAAAGCAGGCCATCGACCAGTGGGTAAGCGATTATCTGGGTGAATCTGTGGCTGGTGAGCCCGCATCAGCAGATGCCAGTTTTCGCCGTTATTTCCGTTATTTCCATGGGAGTAGCAGCGTAGTCGCTATGGATGCCCCGCCGGAGCAGGAAGATTGCCGCCCCTTCGTGAATATTGCTGAGCGCCTTAGGCGGGCAGGCCTGCACGTGCCGAATATTCTTCATCAAGATTTGCAGCAGGGCTTTTTGTTGCTCAGCGATATGGGCACACAAACCTGGCTGAACGCCCTGAGTGAGGCTAATGCCAATGAGTGGTACAGCGCTGCCATCGATACCCTGATTACCCAGCAATTGCACGCCGATACCGCCGGGCTGCCGCAGTACGATGAGGCATTGCTGCAACGGGAGCTGGAGCTGTTCCCTCAGTGGTACCTGTTCCGCCATCGCGAAAAGGTGGTCACCGGAGAGCTGCGCCAACGGCTGGATCGGGTGTTTGATGTGCTGATTGGCTCAGCCTTGGCGCAGCCGCAAGTCTTTGTGCATCGCGACTATATGCCGCGCAATTTGATGGTCTCCGACCCGAATCCCGGGGTGATCGATTTTCAGGATGCAGTGGCCGGCCCCATCAGCTATGACGTGATCAGCCTGTTCAAGGATGCTTTCCTGAGCTGGCCGGAAGAGCGCGTGCTCAGCTGGTTGCACGAGTATTTCGACAAGGCCACGGCGGCAGGGCTGCCGGTGCCGACGGATTTCGATACTTTCTTGCGCGATTGCGACCTGATGGGCGCCCAGCGTCATATTAAAGTGATTGGTATTTTTGCGCGCATCTGTCACCGCGATGGCAAGCCCAAGTATCTGGGCGATGTGCCGCGTTTCTTTGCTTACCTGCGCACGGTCATCGCCCGGCGCCCGGAGCTGGCGGACTTGGAATGGGTGCTCGATCAGCTGGAGGACGATGCGTGAAGGCCATGATACTGGCCGCCGGCTACGGCAAGCGCATGCGCCCGCTCACCGACCACACCCCCAAGCCGCTACTGCAGGCGGGGGGCAAAGCACTGATCGAATACCATATTGAAGCGCTGCGCGATGCCGGCATTGAATCCTTAGTGATTAATACCGGTTGGTTGGGCGAGAAGCTGGTGGCCTTCCTGGGAGAGGGTGCTCGCTACGGCATTCCCCTTGTTTACTCCCATGAAGGTACACCGCTGGAAACCGCTGGGGGCATCAAGCGAGCGCTGCCGTTGCTGGGCGATCAGCCGTTTGTGCTGATTAACGGAGATATTTGGACCGATTTTGACCTGACTCGGCTAGTGGATAATCGCCCGGACCCGGTGCATCTGGTGCTGGTGAATAACCCGGAACATCACCCGAAAGGGGATTTTCATCTGACAGACGCGGGCCGCTTGCGCGATAATGCCGAGCCTAAGCTCACCTACGCCGGCATTGGCCGTTTTGACCCTGCCATTTTTGCGCAGTTACCCAACGGTGAAGCGAAGCTGGCGCCGGTGTTGCGTGCGGCCATGGCCGACGATGCGGCCAGCGGCGAGCATCATGCAGGGCAGTGGTGGGATATCGGCACCCCGGAACGTCTCGCCGAACTGGATCGACTGCTCAGCGGCACCTGATCCAGTGCTGAAATTGATTGTTTTGTGAGATCGGTGCAATCACCGCTCCACAGTGACGCTGTCACAACACATGCATTTTAAGGAATTGTCATGCCCAAGCAGGACTATCTGATCGCCCCCTCCATCCTTGCCGCCAACTTTGCCCGTTTAGGCGAAGAGTGCGATGCGGTGCTGGCGGCCGGCGCCGATGTGATCCATTTTGACGTGATGGACAACCATTACGTGCCTAACCTGACCATCGGGCCCATGGTCTGCAAGGCCCTGCGCGACCACGGCATCACCGCCCCCATCGACGTGCACCTTATGGTCAGCCCGGTGGATGAATTGATCAGCATGTTCGCCGAAGCCGGGGCCAGCTACATCACCTTTCACCCGGAAGCCAGCCAGCACGTGGACCGTTCCCTGCAGCTGATTAAGAGCTATGGTTGCAAGGCTGGGCTGGTGCTCAACCCGGCGACACGCCCGGATTGCCTGGAATACGTGATGGACAAGCTGGATATGATCCTGCTGATGAGTGTGAACCCGGGCTATGGCGGCCAGACGTTTATCCCCTCTACCTTGGATAAAACCCGCGCTGTGCGCCAACTGATCGACGCTAGCGGCTACGACATCCGCCTGGAAGTGGACGGCGGCGTCTCTGAAAAGAACATCCGCGAAGTGGCCGCTGCCGGCGCCGATACCTTCGTGGCCGGCTCGGCCATCTTCGGTAAAGAAAATTACGCCGCCGTTATCCAGCAAATGCGCGACCAGCTGGCGCAAGCGTGAGTTGAACGTTTAATGTTGGAACTCGCAGGGCGCCCTCTGTTCTGATCGTACTGAGACCACGTCCATTTTGTGGTCGGGGGGGGCGAAAGCGTATCCGCGCTTCAACTTTTCACGTTGCTCTTTCAATAGCCCTCTGGAACCTTCTCGCGCTCTGGCTGCCTCATTCCTTAAGTCAGCCATCGCTATCACGCTATGCCCTGTTATTCCGCCCACTCTGTCCGGCTTCCCGCCCTATTGTTGCTGTTTGTTAGCCTGGCAGCGTGTGGTTTGGTGCCCGCCGAGCGATCTTCCCCGCCTAAAATTGCCGAAGCACCGTTGCAGCTTCCGCCCCAGCAGGCCCTGATCCTCGACAGCCTGCTGGCCCAAAAAGAAGATTGGCAAGGCGTGCCCTATCAGTACGGTGGCCTCAGCCCCAAAGGCGTGGATTGCTCCGGCTTTGTCTACCTTACCTTCCTCTCGCAGCTGAACATGAAAGTCCCGCGCACCACCTCCGCATTAATGCAGGAAGGCGAATCCGTGGCCCGTAACCAACTGACAGTGGGCGATCTGGTGTTCTTCAAAACCGGGCCGGGGAGTCGCCATGTGGGGATCTACATGGGCGGCGACGAGTTCATGCATGCGTCGGTGAGTAGTGGCGTCATGCAGTCTTCGCTTAATAACCCCTACTGGAGTCAGCGTTATTGGAAGGCCAGGCGGCTAGTGACTCGTTAGCCTGCCTTGTCATGTCTTACCAGCATTCAAGCTGGAGTCGTTGGGTGTGTTACATAAATGCGTAGTGATTGAGCTATTGTTGTTTTTGAAGGCGAGAAGGGCATGGAGCATGAGGTAAGACCAGCCCCGGCCTGGGTCCAGAAAATAAGAGGCCGCGGGCAGAGGTGTACTTCATTTGGGGGATGTTTCAGCAAATTTCGATTGCTACGATGAGATACAACTTTTTATATCATCGCTGGGGAAGACTAGGGGAAGGGCTGGTGATCGGGATATTACGACTGTTGGTTATTGGCATAACCGCAACGGCCGCTATTCAAGCTAATGCTTGCGGCAAAGTGGAATATGAGGAAGCGGAAACCGCCTGCATGCCTGATATCAATGATTGCAGGCAGAAGGCGCGTAAGGGGGATTACGCCGCTAGGCACCGTTTGGCTGTGCTTGAGTACTTTGGCTCAGAGCCCATGGGCATTGATGAAAACCCCAAGTCTGCACTTAGAAAGCTGACTAAATTGTCCAAGGAGGGGTATCCGGATTCTTCTCTTTTTTGCATTATCGGTATTCCGTAGGCCAGGCCCACACGACCAATCCCTTTACCGGTGAGAGCACAGGGAAAGCCAAGTGCCCAACCAACCCGAAAGCCAATAACCGCAAAGCAGAGCAGTTTTATTGGGATGCCGTAGCCTCACCAGCTCGTCCAATTTCTCGTGACGCTCTTTCCTTGCTCAGTCATCGCATGGATAAGGACCCCAAGGTATTGAATGACGAACGTGCGCAACAACTCATTCATGAAGCTCTTGCGGAGCCAGAAGAATACGCGGGCTTTAATAATGCCTATTTGAGTGCTCGCTTTAGACTTCTGGGGGACAAGAAGGATTTGTTGGCTTTGGCCCATAACGTGCTGGAAGCCGGTGATGCCTCGAAGCGGGTTTACTATCCTGAGCAAACGCTGTTTCAGTACGGCCGAATCAATATTGCTTCTGCGAGGTTGGACGACTTCTATGGTGAGCACGAGTTGATTCTTTATCTTGATCAGCAGGCAAATGCGGGTAGCGCAACCGCAGCCCTGATATTGCACGACTACTATAGCAATCGGGATGAAGCCAAAGCTAAAACCTATAAGGCACTTTCGGCACAGAATGGTTTTATCGGGGCTCAGAGAGAGCTGTTTACGCTAAAAACAGAACAAGGACGCGCTTTTGCCGCAATGGCTGCGGAGAAGGATGCTGAGAAAAAGTTTCTCCTTGGCGTTGGCTATGCTGTTGGCTGGCAAGGCGCCCCCAATATTCCTGACAAGGGGATCCCTTATCTCAAACAAGTGGCTTTTGGTGGCAAGGGAAGCGACGGTAGCGCCTCAAGCGATTATTACAAGAGCTGGGCTGAACGGGCGGCAAGACGTCTCGCCCTTTTTCTCGGCTGTCAGGGACGCTTCAAGGACAAGTTAGCGGCGTACTGCAGCATCGAAGATGCTTATGCCTTTGCCCGCCTTAGCGATCAGGATAGCTATGTGGAAAAATACAGAATAACGATGACGGCCCAGCAAATAGCAAAGGCAGAGGAGCGTTATCAGGAATTTCAGCGTCGCCACGATGAAAATATTCTTATGGCCAAGGTGGCACGTTACGAGTTTAAAAGTGCTATCGAAGATAAAAAAATCGCCAACCAAAAAAGATATGGCGAGGCCATGAATGCGCGCTCCCGCAGCATGACTGGACAGTGAGTGGCCTCAGGTCAAGCCTCACATTTCACGGGTCTCCATGTCTTTTGGGATTCAGTGCTTGGAAGATCCAGTTCTAAGTAATTGCTCAGAAATCCGCTGGATACTTGACATCACCATGCAGGAAAAAAGGAAGAGTATGAAAACGTAGGCGCCGGCTATAAGAACTCGATCCACAGAGCCGGGCTCCCCTTCCTGAACCGTAAAGTACATCGTTGCCAAAATGGCACCGACAATGGCTCTGACAATACCTAGTATGGAAAAGCCAATCTGCATCCAAAAAGCATGGAATCGATGAAGTGTATCCTTCCACTCTGCATTTAATCTGGCGAAAAAATAATTAACTATCATAATAAAAATTTGAACACCTAAAAGACCAAAAAAATAATAAACATAGGGGTTGGATGGCATCAGGTTTTCAAGGTGTGAAAGAAAGCCCTTTTTCCCTTGTGAATAATAAAACCAAATCGAGGGTAAAAAACCAAGAATTACTGAATAGAGAATTTCATTAAATGCAAGGGTGCGTTTGTTTACATTGGCAAAGCGCTGCACACGGATCAATGGTGAAAGAGGGCTGTGTAGTTTCATGAAACTTCCCTGTTAAGAAAGCAGCGAAAGTAATCATTCAATGTTTGGCAGTCAAGCTAAGAAAATTTTCGGTAAAATAAAGAAAGATGAAAAATAATATAGCAATTTTCGTACATAAAAATCCGCTAAATCGACGTTTTTACTGGGGCACGGTAGAATTAGCCAGCTTCTAGTCAGAGGAGTTAATGGAGTAGATGGTGGAGCGTTATCACATCAGCAAAGAGCCTTCGCCGGAGGGGTTCCACGAGATCCACAAGCATGGTTGTGGGCTAGTTCCCCCCCCGAGGGGGTGTAATCCCCCCGAAAATTAATCGAGGTTTTGAGTAGAGACTTTTACACTGATCGCACAAGGAGCGAATGATGAAGAAGTCTCGATTTTCCGACAGCCAAATCCTGGCGGTCCTGAAGCAACACG
>NZ_JBEDTY010000023.1:0-41671 GCF_040119285.1 Alcanivorax sp. | reverse complement strand
CCTCCAGAGGCAGTATTGAGATTCATCCTCTATTCCTCTTTCAGGCCTTCGCCTTCACTGCCAGACGCACGATCACATCACCACCGGTAGCACCGGGGACCGCACCTTTAACCAGCAACAGATTCTTGTCAGCATCGACGCGCACCACTTCCAGATTCTGGACAGTAACACGCTCAGCACCCAGATGACCGGCCATCTTCTTGCCTTTAAACACTCGACCCGGGGTCTGGTTTTGACCAATAGAACCCGGAGCACGGTGAGACAAGGAGTTACCGTGAGTGGCGTCCTGGGTGCTGAAGTTCCAGCGCTTAACGCCGCCAGCAAACCCTTTACCCTTAGAGGAGCCCGTGACATCGATCATCTGACCGACCTCAAACCCCTCAACAGTCACTGAAGAACCCGCCTCAAACTCACCAGCTTCAGCACGGAATTCCCAGACACCACGACCCGCCTCAACACCAGCCTTCGCGAAATGCCCGGCTTGCGCCTTAGTCACTCGGCTGGCTCGGCGGCCACCTACAGTTACCTGCACGGCCTGATAGCCATCTGATTCTTCGGTCTTGACCTGAGAGATCCGATTAGGGCTCACCTCAATCACAGTCACCGGAACACTGACACCTTCTTCAGTGAACACCCGGGTCATGCCGCATTTTCGACCGATCACACCAATCGCCATTGTTTACCTCTTCACAACCTGTCGGGATAAACCCGCCCGTTGTTAACCCAGGCTGATCTGCACGTCCACACCAGCAGCCAGATCCAGCTTCATCAGCGCGTCCACGGTTTTATCCGTAGGCTCGACAATATCCACCAGCCGCTTGTGGGTGCGGATCTCATACTGATCTCGCGCATCTTTATTTACGTGCGGAGAGACCAGCACTGTAAAGCGCTCTTTACGCGTCGGCAGCGGGATTGGACCCGTTACTTGCGCGCCTGTCCGTTTGGCCGTATCCACGATCTCTTGGGCAGACTGATCGATCAGACGATGATCAAATGCCTTGAGCCGGATTCGGATTCTTTGGTTAGCCATAGCTAACAAACTCCAGACTGTTTCGAACCATATTAATATGGCAAAAAGCCCACCCACCTGATCTCCATGGATAGGTACGTGGTGTCAAAACATGCCCGGGAACAATGCCCCGGTTGGTTCTGCCCGAAGACAGGGCGCGAATAATAGAGAGCCCCCACGATCTTTGCAAGGGGTAATTTCAATCAAAGTGCAAATTAGCCGTCAGGGGAGGCACTGCAGCCGTAAATTACTCCTTTCGGGGCGTTACCAAACTACCCATGTGGACGTATTTTCGTAAAACCTGCGACCCCGCCCTTCCCTGTATCACCAGCAACGGCGCATGTTTGGAGGTCAGGAGCACACTTGTGTACCTCCCCACCAGTTTGTGGGCTTGCTAGATAGGAAGGAAGGAATATCTGATGCTGATTCCAGTCATTATTGCCGGCGGCACTGGCTCACGCCTGTGGCCGCTTTCTCGCTCTCATTACCCCAAGCAGTTGCTGCGCCTGAATGGCGAATTCAGCATGCTGCAGGCCACGATTCTGCGCCTCCCCGCAGAATTACGCGCTGTACGCCCTATTGTTGTCTGTAATCAAGAGCACCGCTTTCTGGTAGCAGAACAACTTCAGGATATTGGCATCGAGGCAGATATTTTGCTTGAGCCCTGCGGGCGCAATACCGCACCGGCGGTGGCTCTGGCTGCACTTCAGGCACGCCAACGCGACACCAATGCGAAAATCTTTGTTTGTCCTGCAGACCATGCCATCCGTAACCCGGAGGCGCTCGAGGAAACCATCAACGTCGGCTGCGCAGCAGCTGAAACCGGTTTGCTCGTCACCTTCGGCATACAACCAACCCGGCCAGAAACCGGATATGGGTATATCTGTATGGGCGAAGCCCAAGGGAAGCATCATCTGATTGAACGCTTTGTGGAAAAACCAGATGCTCCCACCGCGCAACGGTTCCTGGATGAAGGCAACTATCTATGGAACAGTGGTATGTTCTTGTTCCGAGCTGAACGTTATTTACAGGAGTTGCGTGAACGGCATCCACATATGCTAGCCCACTGCACTCACTCCTTGCTTCAGGCTGAGGCCGACCTAGATTTTATTCGCTTAGATGAAGCGAGCTTCGCCCGTTGCGAAGAACTGTCCATTGACTATGCCATTATGGAGCACACTGCGGACGGGGCTGTGGTGCCAGTAGAGCTGTTCTGGAATGACCTGGGCTCCTGGCAATCCCTGTGGGATCATCTCGACAAGGATGGCGACGGCAATCATCTGCGCGGCGATATCATTGCCCATGGGAGCAACAACAATCTAGCCATTAGCGACAATCGCCTCGTTGCCCTGCTAGGCGTAGAAGACCTGGTGGTGGTAGACACCCCGGATGCTATTCTGGTGGCCCATAAGAGTCAGGCCCAGGAGGTAAAACGCATTACCGACACACTCAAGGCTCGCAAACGGCCAGAAACGGAAAATCACCGCCTTGTTCACCGCCCCTGGGGCAAGTACGACTCCCTGGACAAAGGCAATCGCTATCAGGTGAAGCATATAACCGTAAAACCCGGCGAACAGCTCTCTGTACAGATGCACCACCACCGGGCCGAGCACTGGATTGTAGTTTCTGGTACTGCCAAAGTTACCTGCGGGGAGAATACATACTTGGTTGCGGAGAACCAGTCCACCTTCATTCCCATCGGGGAAGTGCATTCATTGGAGAATCCAGGCCGTATTCCTCTCGAGCTGATCGAAGTCCAGTCCGGCACTTATCTGGGTGAAGACGACATCATCCGTATCAGCGATCGCTACCATCGCGATGACGCCTCAAAAAAAGTGGCGCTTTTGCCATGAGCGCGGCCTGCTTCAGGGCCTACGACCTTCGCGGCAGGATTGGCGACGAACTGCATGAAGATATGGCTTGGGGCGTCGGCCAGAGCAGGGACGACTGCCTAAAGGCTAGCCACATTGTGGTCGGCGCCGATGCGGCGCAGACCGGCCTGAGAGGCACAGAGGGGGTCTGTTTTGACCCCGTCCACCTCCAGGCCGACGGCGAGAGCCACGCCTTCATCAATGAGCACATGCGCAAGGAGGATACCCCCTGCGGAGGAACGATGAGTGGCCACCACTACTTCGGGGGCCAAAGGCTATTTGGTATCCGAGGAAACCAATTTCCTCACGACTGACAGCCATTTGGCTGTGCGCAAAGTTCTCGACCAATACAGCCATGTCGCCTTCATTCAGAATGACACCGATGACGTGAGCCTAGCGTTCAGCGCCACCCTCCTTGTCCGCCTGAATGTGGAAACCCGATCCAATCCGGAAATGCTAGCCAGCAAGACCGGGGAATTGAGCACCCTGCTACGGAACGCATAATGAAGACATTTCTCGCTGCACTGTTAGTCATGCTGACATTCCAGCCCGCCCTGGCTACAGTACAGCTGACCCCCATTTACGCAAACGAAGCCAGCAATTGGCCTCTTGAGACGTTTGCCGGCAACGGCCTATTCCGACAGATCGCCCGATATCAACAAGGCCATCCCCAAGCCATCGTCCTTAATGGCGGCGAATACACGCTTGCGCAATTGGCTCGTCAGCTGGACACCCGCGCCCTTAGCCGCACGGCATCCGGCTGGACGCTGCACTATCCGCTGATAATCGGTCCCGGCGCTCGGCTAATCCTCTCAGCCAGCACTTTGTTTATAGAAGGTCGTCACGGCGGCTGCCTGATCAACCGGGGAAAGCTGCTCATCGAGAACAGCTCCCTGTCCAGTAATGGCGATCAAAGCAGTGGTTTTATCCATGGCTGGGGCGGCTCGACTACCCGTATCAAGAATAGCGACTTGGCAGACCTTGGCCGCGCCGATTACCGGGCCAACGGGGTCAGCGTAGCGCGCCATCGGTATCAGGGCGCTGGCACCCCAGCGCAGCTGTTCATTCGAGATTCCCGTTTCAGCAACCTCCACCGAGGCGTAGACGCAGAAGCCGGCAGCCGCGTCAGCATTGTCAATCTCTCTATCAGTGCCAGCCGGGAGCAGGGAGTCGTGCTGTACAACAGCCCTGCCCACATTGAGCAATTACAGGTCAGCGATTCAAAAGGGCATGGCTTGCGCGCGGGCGGCAACCGCACCATTTCTATTGCCGATAGCCAATTTCAGAAAAATGGTGGCAGTGGCCTGTTACTGGAGGACCACACCGGTGAGATACACATTACCCAAGTGGCCAGCCTCAACAACCAAGAATACGGCATCCAGATCAAAAGCCAGCGCGGACAACAGATTACCCGAATGGAAACACTGAACCTGACCGGCAATGGCAGCGACGGCCTGCGACTGGATGGCAGCATGCACATCACCCTGAACAAGGCTGAGATCAGCCACAATCATCGCTATGCCATTTCCATTCAAGCAGAAGACGGTCGGCAGATCAGCGGCAATATGGCGGAGCTGCACCTGCATCTCAACCGGCTGGCGGCCTTGCATACCGGTGGCGAAGGCTCGCTGCGGTTAAAGGGAGTGAGTCTGCGCCATGGCAGCAATCAGGGGAAATATCTGGCAGGTAACCTGGCCGGCAAGGAAGCCGACCTATTACCTAAGCTGTTACGGAATCAGGAGGTGGTTGTCCCGTTCACGGAGTCGCTTCCCACAATCCCGCTAACGAGCCCCCGGTGAATCGAGAGCCAAACCGATCAGCATCGCCTGCCGGTAACGGCAGGCGCTCAGGAAAGCGATGGGCATACACCGGCCACCAAGCCATTTTGTAATCATCAATGGCCACCTGCCGTTGAGCAAACGGGACACCCTTGCCGTCCCCCGCCCAAAAATGCACCACCTGAGCAGCCAGAGCATGCAGCTGTTGACCTTCGCCTTCATAGAGCGGCAAGCCATTGCGAGTACCCGCCTCCGCCATCAATATCAACGGAGTAATCGCAAAAGCATGATACTCCTCCGCCCGCTTGCCACGAGCTGCCTCCCGAGGCAACACCACCCCACCGTTTCTGGGCGTAATCTGCCCGATGGCCAGCCAGTAGCCCTGCTCAGCCCAAGATAGCCGCGCTGGCTCATCAAGCACCAACCCAGCGGCCATAACCGCCCAAGATGACCAGTAATCATGATTATTGTAGAGATCCATGCGCTGACGCCGGGGAGAGGCATGAGCCTGCACCCTATCCGCCAGCAACGTCAGCCAATCGCGTTGTTCCTCATTCACTTGCCAGCCCGTCAGCGCCTGAGCCTTCATCATGTTCATGGCCAAGGCAGACAAAAACCATTTCCGAACTGCCTCCCCCTGCTTACTGGCGTGTTTTTGTGTAAGAGCGCCCGCTTGAGCCCAAGGTGCCACTGCCATGGAAAAGCATTCCTTCGCCGCCGCGCGAATGGCAGGATCCGGTTTGCGCATATATTCCGTCACCTGCCCCAGAAAGGCCAAGTAACTGTAAATCGCTTTCACCTGATTCTGGTAACGGCGGGCGGCCTTCTTGTCCAACACGTCCTTGCTGGCCTGACCCTGATCATACTTGCTGCCCATTTTCAGCTGGCCCGGATAAGGCGGATACCCCTGAGACTCAGCCTGACATCGGTTCAGCGCCCGCACATCGGGCTTAACCTGATCCAGAGGCTGACTATCGAAAAGCGGCACCAACGAGGCTTGCGAACACCCGGTAACCAACACCAACAATATTCCCTTCAGTAGTCGCACAGTGATGTCTCCACTCTCATCGCCTCAGCTACCGGTTGTTCAAACTCCAGCAGCACGGACAACAGATTGCTTTGGCGCCCCGGTGGATCCAGACGCAACATAAAGCGACCGGTATCCAAACGAGCAGGGCGTCGAATGCGAATTTTCTCGCGCTGACCATTATCGTAATACGCTAGCACATAAAACTCCTTGAGATTATTGGCCGAGAAGTTTATGTCCAGCAACAGGTGGGGCTTGCCCGCCGTAACACGACGATACTGCCCGGCATTCGCCAAAACCTCTGCCCTCTCGTCTGCTTCGGATATTGGCAAGGTCACCGTATCACTAGCCAACAGGGTTTTATCCGTACACCCGCCGGACGCTTCCGGCAGTAATTGCCGCCAGATTGCCTGGTCGTCTATGGCGTAACTCACTGGCAGCTCCCAGATCAGATAACGGAACTGACCATTTTGATAGGCCTCTGAGAGCAGCACATCTTCCAGTGAGCCGGTGGCACCACCACCGGTCATGGCAAAATTCACAACATCACGACTCAGATATTGCTGCAAAAAACCCTGAAAATTGTAGTTCTTGTAGCGATCATCACGGTTATCGGAATTACTGGTACCCACCAGAGCGATGGCGGGCGTCGCCACATCACCGAACAGGGTATCGGCACTATCCATCCCCTCTGTCGGCACCGTGACGCTGCCGCGAACCCACTGGTAGTTATACGCATTGCCACAGACGACACTGACCGCCACATTCATGGTGCCCATCTTGCGCAGCAAAATAGCCGGGCGGGTTTCGAACGTCATCTCGGCAAGTTGATTGATACCTGGGTCCGCCAGCATCGCCTTTGCCACTTGTCTGGCGCTCACTTGTGCACCATAGGGTGTCCAGTGGTGATCACGGCGGAAAAAATATTCCTGCTCGTGCTTGCCGGTTAGCACTGGCTCCATGTCGACAACCATTGCCCCTAGCGAGCGTAATGTTTGCGCCTTTTCCAGGAAAGACTGCCGCGCGGCAGCCCGCGAGTAGCGTTCCTTCCAAGGCGATACCAGAGCATCCGCATGCATCAGCCCACGGGTCGGCTGCAACATCACCACCAACCTGACCCCTCGCTGCCCCAGTCGCTCCACCAGTTCAGCAAACGCCTGCCGACTGGCCGCATCCAGAGAGAAAGATTGCTGCAAATCCACTTCGGAACGAAAAAACCAGTAAGGCTCACCGGCGACCAACTGCCGCATACTGGTCATGACACCTTCGGCATAAGTCTCAGGATCTGACAGGGCGGCACAGGTGAACGGGGGCTTCAAGAAAGCGCCACGCATAACATCACGCTCTTCTATTTGCTGGCTAGACACTTCGCCGTCACCATTCTCCCCTTCGGCTGCCGAGCACACACCTGCCAGCCCGAGACTTAAGCACAGGGCTAGCCATGTTGCATAATCAGGGAGTCGCAGTTGCCACATGGGTTTCCTCCAAGCGCGCCTGACTACCACCACTGTCCGATGTCACCAGCACCGTATAGACTCGACCGCGCTGCAACACGACTTCTTCCAAAGGCAGCTCGACGCCGCTGTCGAGCGCCACCTTCAAGGACACTTTCACCCCGTTTATTTGTCGCTCATCACTGCTGCCTGCCGACAGTGGCCCGATCACGTTCACCGCACCGTTGCTGGTCTGCAACGTGGCCGGTTGGGCTGACAGGTTGTACATCACTAGTAGCGCTTTCAGCCGGCTGGAAAAATAAGTGTCCTGATGCGGCACCAACGAAGCGCCATCAAACACCAGTGTTTGCACCGATCGCTTGGCGAAGTCGAACGCAAATTGCTTGCCGTTGACTTGCAGCTGAGCGGCGCCCCCAGGGCGGTAGAGATAGTCCCCCGCTTGCCCGGGAGCCAAAGACTGACGCCAGTCATCCATCGCCAAGGCCACTTGTTCATCGGTCACATTAATGACCCGTATAAAGGCTGAGTTCGGCGGTGCAGCCATTTCATACAGCCCTTCGTTACCGTCCTGAGCTGCCCACCCCGGCAAACTCAACAGCATGGTCAGAATCATTAGCCATACACGCATGACGTTCCACCTCCAAAATTGGTTCCATTGGTTGAATCAGTGCCCGTTCAGGCACCTCCCAGAGCACATACTTCACACGTTCATCCCTGGCTGCAGGGCTGTTGATAAACTCATGCATCGCCGAAAATGGTCCCTGAGCCTCCAGCGCATAGACCAACACATCCGCCCCCAGCTCTTGCCGAAGAAATCCGGGGAAGTGCCATTCATCCATAGCACTGTAGCTAGTACCCACTAGGGCCACCGGCGGCATGTTATCGCCAAGTAGAGCGTCTGCATCCTGAGCCTGATCAACCGCTGAGGTCTCGTAACGGGTAAGCGGCTCCTGCCGCTGCGGCCCGACACCGTTACTGGTAGGCAAGTAGCGAAGCAGATCACCCTCATAGGCCCCCACGGCAACTTCCCGGGTCTGGTAATGATGCGCCGGCGGCAGCGACAGCCTTGAGGCCACCCCGGCGGCCACTACCTCGGCCCCTCGCGGGCTCCAGTGAGTATCCGTGCGCATGAAGACTGCATCCCCGTCAGCGGCATGCTGCATTAACGGTAGAGTGTCGAGCCAGGTGATGCCGGACTCACCCAGATAGGAAGTGATGCGTTGGTACAAAGAATCCATTCCCGGGGACACGGTTCGATTACTCCACTGGGCATACAACCGTCTCTTCGCCGGTACCGGCACCATCAACACCTGCTTGCCCAATTGTTCAAGGGCACACACCGTTAGCGCCAGCTCGTTCAGGTTCCTCGTTAACCGCTGCTCACTGAGGCTGTCGTAATAATACTCTTCACGGGCAAAAAGCCAGTCATCCTCTCCCACCAATACGCCGGGCCGTCCTGCATGAAAAAACAGAAAACTTGCATCGGCCCAGAAGGAAATAGAGGGCTCGCGCAACACAAAAACCTCATCCACATGCTTCTCCAGCTTGCGCACCAGTTCGCCCTTGCGAAACTGATTCCAGGCCGCAGTTTCAGTCCCAAAGAAATGCGCTACCGGATAGAGGAGCGAGGCCAGGCCAGAGAAAATGGCCGCCAGGAAGAGCCAACCGTTGATCAGGGAAGCTTTTTTCATAGGAATCATGGCAAGCCCCTGTCAAAACTGAAAATAAAGAAAGGGAGAGAACGACTCGGCAGACAACCGCGTCACCGCAAGCGCAAAGCCACACCACAGAATAGGGACGCGCCAACCGCTCACATCCTGGTACACATTGCTCTTGTCGATCCCAAGGTAGAAGCGCTTGTTGTAATACGCACTGGCCCGCTCCCAAAACATCGCCACCACACAAAAGAACAGCGTCATGGGGGAGACCCACAAGGAAAGATTGTGCAGGCTGCCCCAGCCATTCATGCCAAGCAGGCCTGACATTATCCGCCAAGCATCATCTACATTACCGGCGAGGAACAGCGGCCAAATAAACCACAGGAAAGCCATGGTGCGATAGTTTTTCCAGAGCGAGTAAGGGGTCGACAGAGTGGTTACTGTGCCTATCCACCGCTCCAGAACCATCATCCCACCCAACGAAGCTCCCCATAGCACAAAAGACAAATCTGCCCCGTGCCAGAGTCCTGCCAGAGTCAGGGTGGTAAACGTGGCGGCCGCCACGGACCACCCCAAGCTTTTCTTCAGGGGGCGGTAGAGATAATCACGCAACCATTGAGTCAGAGTAATGTGCCAGCGTCGCCAGAACTCGGTGACACTTTGGCAGGTATAGGGCTGATTAAAGTTCTCCTGAAACTTGAAGCCCATCATCATGCCCAGCCCGATAGCCATGTCCGAATAACCGGAAAAATCGAAATACAGTTGCAGGGTGGATATCATCACCCCAAACACACTATCCACAAAACCCGGATCAGGGGCGGCCATGAGATACGTTGCTACCGGCGCGATGCTGTCAGCAATCAATACTTTCTTGATAAATCCCAGCAGGAAACGACTGGCCCCCAAAGAAAATAACGCCATGGAATGGGTGCGCTTCTCGAACTGTCGCTCAAGATTCCGGTAACGTAGAATCGGCCCAGCAATAAGCTGGGGAAAAAAGGAAATGAACGCGGCGAAGTTGATAAAGCTGCGCGTGGGCTTGGCGTCTCCCCGGTACACATCTACCAAGTAGGCCAACGCCTGAAAAGTATAAAAAGAAATCCCCAACGGCAGGATAATCGTCTCAAGAAAGAAGGGGTTAAGCCCTAGTGATAGCATCAACGTGCCGATGCTTTCCACACCAAAGTTGGCATACTTGAAATACCCTAGTGCTGCAAGATCTCCAGCAACCCCGAGCAACAACCAGTAAAAACAACGGGGGTGCTCCCGGTATTTTTGTATCACCAGTGCAAAGGCATAATTCCACAACGTAATTGCCATAAAAAGCAGCAAAAAATCCGGGCGCCACCAAGCATAGAAGAGATAGCTTCCTAGCAGGATAGTCCAGTTTCGCCAACGCGTCGGGGTCATGTAATACGCCGCCAAGAACAGCGGCAAAAAGAGAAAGACAAAAAGATTGGACGAGAAAACCACCGTCACCACCTCCCTGCGATAACAAACAGGAGCTGGTGAATTTTTTCCGGCTGCTGATAAGCTTCCCCCATGTAGAACACTGAGTAGCTCAAGCGGGCAGACATTTGCATCTGCCGCCGCTCTGACAATGCCAAGGGAAAAGACTTCCAACCTAGCGCCACATTCACTACATCGCCTAAACTATCCTCCCCATCCACAAGAGGATTACTGATAGGGCTGTTGACGCTCACAGAGTTATTCAGCCGCCGTACGGTGCCCGTCAGTACTTCCAGTTCTGCACGGGGCCATAATTGCTGCCGGTACCAAGCCGCCGCATAGGCCAGGTTATTCATCTCATAATCAAGCAAATCACCGAGTACGCCAGTGGAAAGCTCTGCCACACCAGAACGGCGATTACTTTGTACCCGGCTCTGAAAGTAGCCATCGTTCACGGTAAGGCTCGGCTCATCCGTTGTGGCTGCCCGCACACCCAGTGCCGGGCGCCAGTCGAGGCTGTCTATCCGAGTGTAGAGCTCCCCTTGAAACAGAAAGCCCAGTAGTCGGTTTTCGCTCTCGAGGCGGTTTCCCTCGCTATCAATCTCATAACTCTTCAAATCCCCCTGTTGAAAGAGGGCATTCACGGTGTACCCCACTGCAGTGGCATCACCCCCTTCGCCGTGCAATCTCACCCCACCCCAGTAACCCGTGAAATCCCGCGCATCCATGAGGCCTTCCAGCCTATCCACCGGCCCCCCGGAAGTGTCATCCTGATAGTGCAACTGCAAATCCCACCAGTGCCCCGGCCACCACTGATTACCCACTCCAGCGAGGACTCGGACGATATCATCATCGCGAGGGTCAAGGTCGGAGCCATCAGATCGCCAAGTCGTCAGCTGCTGCCCGGCAGCCAGATTCGCGCGCCAGAGAGTCGACCGATAATCCAGGTTCAGACTCTCCATCGGCAGATCCCAGATCACCCCTTCCTCATCCTTGTAGGACTGCCGCCCCAGCGCCAGTGACAACGAAGGCGAACCAAACAACATGCGACGGCGCACCCAAGCATCGCGCAGTTCAGTGTAATGCTCATCCTCGCGGATACTATCCGTCTCGTCGGCCTGCAAACTGCTGGGGCGCCCCGTCGCCACCAATAACTTGGCGCGTAGCTGCGCATCCCAGCGATGCCACTCCGAATCGCCACTGCGCCAGTAATACCGTGGCTCATAACGCAGCAGGCCATTGGGCTCGGCCTGATCATCGGTGTACGGCTTCAAATAATCTGGCGACTCTCCTGCAGTCAAATAGAGCCGTTGATCATAGGTATGAATGGGCAGCGGCGTCGCAGCAGCGACATCGCCCGCAAGAACAATCAGCAGCAAGCTGGCGGCATTAGAAAGACATCGCGACACTGAACTGCTCCTTCAGCCAGCGACGACGCTGCTCTACCAGATTCTGTGCGGCCTGCTTTCCGGCAGGCAGAAGACTTTCCGGCAGCGGCAGATGTTCGCGGGTTTCATCTCGGGCCGTTCTCGGCAGTAATACCTTGCTGGCTTCCTTGTGCGCATAGGCCTTGACCGGGTCACGCATCACCCCTCGACCATAAAGATAGAGAATGGACAGCGCCGCATCACCTTGGGCGAATCCAGCTTCTGCTGCACGGGTGTAGTACATAATCGCCCTTTCCATATCGGCCTCCCCTAGAAAACCACTTTCATAAAGCGAACCCAAAGCCATTAACGCCTGGATCATTCCCTGCTCAACAAGAATCTCGAGATCCCTACGGGCCCTCTCCGGCTTCAGCGCATACCACAAAGATTCCAGGTCGCCCTGCGCCCGGTAGAAAGTGGCAACGGCTGGATCTTTTGACATCAGTTCCGCCACTTTATCCATGAAGACCTGATGGGAATAAAACTCTGGCCAAGACAGCATGTAACGCAGCTGCTCGGGCAGGGCCTCAGGCTCTCCGTTGGCCGCCGCCCGCTGCAGCCATCGCATTACAGATGGATCATGTTCGTCAGATGTCGCATTGGCCTTGAGCAACGTCGCCACCCGCAGGCAGTAGGCTCCGCCCAATGACACATCCCCTTCTAAGTTCCGCATCATCTCGACAAACCGCTCCTGCTTACCATTTTTCCAATGCATATCCTGAAGATATTCCACTGCACGGGGGTCGCGATGCAGAACACGGGCATAAATCCGCTCCGCCTCATCAAACTCGCCCCTGTGCTGGGCATACCGCCCCGCGTAGGTGTCGAAGTAACAGTCGACAACACAGCTGCGGCGGTACAGGTGCAGCCATCGCTGCCACTGTTCGTCCGTCGCCGCGCCGGGATATAGCGCAGCGATGCTCAGCGCCAACCGCAGATGTTCCGGGTTTTCCTGAGGACGCAAAGGCGCGAGCAATTCACGGGCACGGGCCTCCCCTAAGGCCAGACTGCCTTGATAACGTTTGAACAGGCGAAGACTTGCGGGGCCGGCCCGATAATCCTGTTGTTGCCAGGCGCGCTGATACCATTGCAAGGCTTCGCCGGGATCCCCATTCTGCTGCCCGGCCAGTAGCTTGCCGTATTCCACTTGGGCCGCGGCATCACCCGCTTCGGCCAGCTGACGTAGTTGCTCTTGGGCTTCGGCAGTGTTGCCCTGAGCAAGCAGATAGCGGGCGGTCACGGTATCGGCAGGCATCTGGCACCCGGCCAACGTTGCGGCCAGGCAGAGAATTAAAGTACGGGAAGCCATGCGGGATGCACCGTAACGCTGACAGGCTGATTATGGGAGGAGGATGGCAATTCACGCGCACCGGTAATCTGCATACGCAGCAAACCACTTTCCTCATCACGAACCAATTGGGAAATGATGCCGCTCTCGTCCGTTATCCCATCCAGATAGCGCACAGTCACCTCATCACCTATGGCCGCATCCAGGGCGTGGGCACTGCCATCGAACAGCGCAGTGATGGTGGCTGGGCCGCTAGGATCGACCAGCTTCATTAGCACACTGTTTTTGTGAACGAACTCTCCATCTCTTACAGGCAACTCGGTGATCTCACAGTCACAGGGGCTGTTCAATGTCACCTCAAAGACCGCCGCATCGACAAGAGCACGAACCTGTTTGGCATCCAGGCTATCCAGCACCACACCGTCATTGAGTCTCGAGACCAAACGAGAGGAAACGGTCAGCAACGGCTGACCCTGCTCTACTCGAGTTTCGCCTTCCGGCAGCAGAAGCTGCACATAACCATTCTCTGGCATCAGCACCGTCTTGGCAGGCAGCGACACCCAGGCGTCATCGGCACGCGTTAGAAAGGCATGCTGATAAAGCTTCCAGGCCACGAACATGAAGGCGAGCAGACCGGCCACAAAGAACAGCACACTCCCGAACATGGCGCGGACACGATCCCGCAGGGTGCGCGCTGTGCTCTGCTGGCTGTTCTTGCGAATCGCTGTATAGTTTTCGCGCTTCATGTTGTCGATCACATCATCCAGCTCGGTGAGCTCACCCGCCAGATGGTTGCTGATCAACAAACGCAGCAAGTCGGTATTTTCCTGATCAATGAGGGTGTACTGTCCTCCGACAAGCTGATTGTTATCCTGCTGGTAAATCACCTTGAAGCTCACCGGCATGGACAGGTTAGCGCGACCAAGGCGACATACGATCTCTCCGTGACACAGAGTGCCCGGCGTCAGGCTTACCTGGCCAGCAATGAATGACAGCCCTCCCAATGACACATCTTGCAATGAAAAGATGCCTTTCATCGGGCTTTGTATCTTCAGCCTCAAACTTCCCTGCAGCTTTACTCGTACATGCTGCCGCTCTTCCTGAGACTCATGCACCTGACGAACCTTATTCTCTTCCATGGTCTTCCCTCTATAACAGAGCCACCTCCGAACCAGTCGCGCTGCATTTAGCTGCTGGTCAGCAGCACCATCAAACAAACAAACACGCTTCCTGCCGCAAACAACATGGTTTTCGAGCTGATGCGATTGAAGACTGCATCAAAGCCTGCATTCTGTACGGACAAAGTGGTTTTCTGCCTTGTCCAGCTTTGCCGATCAAGATGAAACAGCGCAAAGATTTTTACCAGCGACCCCACTATTTGGTTGTAATACAGCAGTACTGGATACAGAGGCCCCACCGGATGGCAGGTCACCGTGAGCAGTGCTGTCACCAAGGTGCGCGAAAGAGCAATCCAAAACACATACACCGCAAACACCTGCCAGTGCTGCAGTGACGCCATCATCAGTGCTACTGTCAGGCCAACCAGACAAGTCCACATACTGATGCGCTGGTCATAAAGCACAAAGGTGGCGAAGACACCCAGACGCCGCCAACCTAACTGAGTCGCACGAAGATTCTGCCGCAGCGAGTTGCCGTACCAGCGGAACATCAACTGCAATGTCGCCGGCACAAAACGGTGATGAGGGGGATGCTCCACCGTCAGGGTGTGAGCATCAGGCACATAGAAGGTATCCCAGCCCAGCGTCATCAGAGCGTTCCAGCTGGATTTGTCATCCCCGGTAAGAAAGCGGAATCTCCCTAGGCGCCAATGCACCAGATAATCCGATTCCACATCGGCGATAAACTCAGGGGAAGTTAGCACCGCAGCACGAAAGAATGACATGCGACCGGTCATGGTCAACACTCGGCGCGAGAGCGCCATGGAACACATATTCAAATGCCGTTGTGCAAAGCGCATGGTGTGCCAATCACGCATGATGCGACTGCCTCGCACCACACATTGCTCATTGGTGGTCAGGCCTCCCAAGTTTGGCATCAACCCGAAAAAGCCCACCGAATCGCGCACACAATCTGGCGCCAGCATGGTATCGCCATCGACCACGCCGACCACTGCATTCTTGTCCGGCATGGTGCGGCTCACTGCCCGGAATGCCAAAGCCAAACCATCCCGCTTGCCAGTGCCACGAGCCCGGCAAATGATCAGTTTGACGCAACCCTGCTGATCAAACTCACGGTGACACTGGCGGATCAGGTTCTCATCTGCACGCTCAACAATGGATACCACCACAGTAGCCGGGGTCCCGCAGCGCACGGCTTCGCGAAAAACGCTGGCATACGCATTCCACGTTGTTTCTGCAGGTATACGAAAGCTGGTAACCACGAGATAGATATGGCTCGGGGCATAGCTTTGCGGATCCCGCTCGATGCGGCGGCGCATGGCAGGAAAGGTCACCCGCATGAACCAAAGGCCACGCAACAGATGCAAACCACCAATGGAGTAACGCCACAGGCCAATGGCACCGATCAGCAAGATAAACTTACTGTCGCTACTGTCCAAGTAGTCGGGATCAATGAGTAAGGCTAGCCCCATCACCACGGACAGCCACAATAGCCATTCGCCCAGGTTCTTCATAACGATTACCAGCAGATGCCCTGGCGATCTTCGCTGGACACCCCTGGCAGGTAACCACACAGGTCTATCAGCAAACGGCCGCTATTTACGGTATCCGCCACCGCCTTGAACGTGGGGGTAGCATGACCGACCACAACGACTTCACTGCTGTCCACCAATTGATCCATGTCTTCGACTAGACACTCAAGCAGCTCACCATAACTATTCCAAAGCTGCTCGGCCACCGGGCTGTTCTTGCTGGCATAGTTGACATTGCTATCGTAGATAGCCAAGCGGTAATCCTCTGACAGCAGTTTTGCCGCAAGACTGATTAGCGGACTTTCCCGCAAATCATCGGTACCCGGCTTGAAGCTGAGACCCAGCAGGCCAACCTTTTTCATGCCAGATTCACGGATCATGGCCATGGCCCGCTCTACTTGGTTATCGTTACTGGTAGACAGTGATGCCAGCAGTGGTGACAGCAATGACACCTTGTCACACCAAGCATTTAGCGCCCGAACATCCTTGGGAAGACAGGAGCCACCATAAGCAAACCCGGGCTTCATGTAGTAGCTGGACAGGTTCAGCTTGTTGTCCATACACACCACTTCCATGACCCGGCGTCCATCGACGCCCGCCTGCTTGGCGATATTGCCGATCTCGTTAGCAAATGACACCTTGGTGGCATGCCAGGAATTACAGGCATATTTCACCAGTTCCGCTTCCTCAATAGTCATTTTTACCATAGGGGCATCTAGCCCCTGATAGAGCACGGCAAGGGCGTCGGAGGCTTCATCGTCGATGCCGCCAACCACTGTCATCGGCGGATTGAAAAAGTCATGGATGGCGGTGGACTCACGGAGAAACTCGGGGTTTACTGCCAGCATAAAATCGACGCCAGCCTTTTTGCCCGAAGCCTTCTCCAGAATCGGCAGCAGATCGCCGCGCACCAGTCCTGGCAACACCGTGCTGCGGATCACCACAAGGTGCGCGTCATCTTTGTCTCGAAGCGCCAGGCCGATATCTTCACACACCGTTTTCAAATAACAGGTATTAAGAAAGCCGCTCTCATCGCTGGGCGTCCCTACACAGATAAATGACACCTGGCTGTCGAACACGGCCTGGCGGGCATCCGTGGTCGCGCTAATCCGACCCTCCGCCACCCCCTCGGACAACAACTCCGCGAGCTGCTCTTCGACAATGGGTGACTCCCCGCGCTGGACTTGCCCCACCTTCCCCTCGCTTACATCCATGCCAATAACGGTGTGGCCTTTCTTGGCAAAACATGCGGTGCAGACTGCGCCGACATAGCCCAGCCCAAAAATTGAGATAGTGGACATTCCCGTTCCCTAATAATTAGCGGCATTTCACAATGACCGTAAAGCAACTTGATCAGATGGGAGCCATCTAACGCTGGGCAAGGTAAAATGTGTAGTGGGGTAACACTAAAAGGGAACGGTCTTACTAAAAAGTTTTACGTGTTCTAGTCCAATGAGATAAATAAATGAGTTTAAAAGTTACCCGAATGGCTAGCTGTTGCTTTTTTTATTGTTCATATTCGCGAATTTCACAGACCATGTCACAGAGCTCGGGAGGATCAGTGGTATTTGTGATAGAAAAAAACAATAGTGCGCTATTAACGTAAACGCATGCTATTCCAGAACGTGGAACCCGGACCATACTTACGAAGAGGCACCACCTGCCAGGCGGTAAAAGAACCCGCTCTATTACGCGACTGCTTGTAGGGCGAAGCTTCTTGCCGCCAAAAATTGGCATAATAAAGGGTTGTCTCGGTTAGCGTGAAATGGGAAAGATCGAGCAATGCACCCATAACGAGCTTCTGTGTGTCTGAACCAGCTCCTGTCCGCGCGGCTACCGACAAGCCCATGATTCATGAGGTCAGCACCCACCGTATTCGAGAGCGGAATTCATTTGAGTTCCACACTTAGCTTGAGGTTGCTATTAGCAGCTCTGAGCCGTTGTCTGCCCGTCTATTCCCGCCTCCCCGAGTGACTGCGCAGCAACCAGGTTAGCTCCTAGACCGGCCTGCATCGGGACACAGGCCAAACGGTCGACAAGGCGACACTGGCGCCCGAGGGTCCGCTGTCAGATGCTCGTAGAGAGATCAAGGTCCAGACCCACTGACCCAGCAGCGTCCGTATGGTCTATGATCTGCTCTAAGTGGAGATCACCAAATTCGGCAGGGTAGTAATAGATCACGCGAGGGAGGATCAAGCCAATAAGTTACATGATGACAAGGCCACGCGAAGACGAGTGAAGCAATGCCGAGGCTGCCTCGCAACCCGGAAAATGTGAAAAAGGATAGAGATCAACGCCGCTTTTCTCGGAATTCCGTAAACCAAAAAAAGGCCGCCGAAGCGACCTTTTCCTGATTACCGGGCAACGAATTACTCGGTGATCTTGGCTACTACACCGGCACCAACGGTACGGCCACCTTCGCGAATCGCGAAGCGCAGACCATCTTCCATGGCGATCGGAGCGATCAGCTCAACGTCCATCTGCACGTTATCGCCAGGCATTACCATTTCGGTACCTTCCGGCAGAGTACATGCGCCCGTCACGTCAGTTGTACGGAAGTAGAACTGCGGACGGTAACCGTTGAAGAACGGGGTGTGACGGCCACCTTCGTCTTTGCTCAGGACATACACCTCAGCAACGAACTTGGTGTGCGGCTTGATGGAGCCCGGCTTGGCCAGTACTTGACCACGCTCAACTTCATCACGCTTGGTGCCACGCAGTAGCACACCAACGTTCTCGCCAGCACGACCTTCGTCCAGCAGCTTGCGGAACATCTCAACACCAGTACAGGTGGTCTTGGTGGTGTCGTGAATACCCACGATTTCGATTTCCTCGCCCACCTTGACGATGCCACGCTCTACACGGCCGGTTACTACCGTACCGCGACCAGAGATGGAGAACACATCTTCGATCGGCATCAGGAACGGCTGATCAACGGCACGCTCCGGCTCCGGGATGTATTCGTCCAGGCACTCAACCAGTTTCTGCACGGCAGGCATGCCGATTTCGCTGGTGTCGCCTTCCAATGCCTTCAGGGCAGAACCCTTGATGATCGGAGTATCGTCACCCGGGAAGTCGTAGTCGCTCAGCAGCTCACGCACTTCCATTTCCACCAGCTCGAGCAGCTCTTCATCGTCGACCATGTCCGCTTTGTTCAGGAACACAACGATGTAAGGTACGCCAACCTGACGGGACAGCAGGATGTGCTCACGAGTCTGCGGCATGGGGCCGTCAGCTGCGGAACATACCAGGATTGCGCCATCCATCTGCGCGGCACCGGTGATCATGTTTTTCACATAATCAGCGTGACCGGGGCAATCTACGTGGGCGTAGTGACGAGTTGGAGAATCATACTCTACGTGAGAGGTCGCAATGGTAATACCACGCTCACGCTCTTCCGGGGCATTATCAATACCATCGAAAGCAACGGCGCTGCCGCCCCATACTTCTGCACATACGCGGGTCAACGCGGCAGTCAGGGTGGTTTTACCATGGTCAACGTGACCAATGGTGCCTACGTTTACGTGCGGTTTATTACGTTCAAACTTTTCCTTAGCCACGGCTCTATACCTTTAACAAATTAACCGTAAATTTAAGATTTTTTGCCGCTGATGACTTCATCAGCGATATTCTTCGGTGCCTCAGCGTACTTCAGGAACTCCATGGAGTAACTGGCACGCCCCTGAGACATGGAACGCAGATCAGTAGCGTAACCGAACATTTCAGACAAAGGCACCTCGGCACGAATAATCTTGCCAGCCATGGTGTCTTCCATGCCCTGAACGATACCACGGCGACGGTTCAAGTCACCCATCACGTCACCCATGTAATCTTCCGGAGTTACCGCTTCCACCTTCATCATCGGCTCAAGCAGCACAGCACCCGCTTCTTTTGCTGCGTTCTTCACAGCCAGGGCTCCCGCCATACGGAAAGCGTTTTCGTTGGAATCCACCTCATGGTAGGAACCATCGTAGAGAGTCGCTTTCACGCCAAGAATCGGGTAGCCAGCAAGCACGCCAGATTGCAGCTGCTCATCGATACCCTTCTGAACTGCACCAAAGTATTCTTTCGGTACAGAACCGCCATGAATTTGCTCCTCAAACTGGAACTCTTCATCACGATCGATAGGCTCGAACTTAACCTTGACATGACCGTACTGACCACGACCACCGGATTGCTTGACGAATTTGCCGTCCACGTCCGCAGCTCGAGTAAAGGTTTCCCGGTATGCAACCTGCGGCGCACCGATGTTCGCTTCTACCTTGAACTCACGTCTCATGCGATCGACAAGAATATCCAAGTGCAGCTCGCCCATACCAGAAATGATGGTCTGGCCTGTTTCTTCATCGGTCTTTACACGGAAAGACGGATCTTCCTGCGCCAGACGTCCCAGCGCCAAACCCATTTTTTCCTGATCAGCCTTGGACTTCGGCTCTACCGCAACAGAGATCACCGGTTCCGGGAACTCCATACGCTCAAGAACGATGGGGTTCTTCAGGTCACACAGGGTGTCACCGGTGGTCACATCTTTCATGCCCACACAGGCAGCGATGTCGCCAGCCAGTACTTCCTTGATTTCTTCACGGCTGTTCGCATGCATCTGCAGCAAACGACCAACACGCTCTTTCTTCTCACGCACGGAGTTGAGAACGCTGTCGCCTGAGTTCAATACGCCAGAGTAAACGCGAATGAAGGTCAGGGAGCCCACAAACGGGTCGGTGGCAATCTTGAATGCCAGCGCAGAGAAGGGCGCATCGTCAGAAGACTTACGCGCTTCAACGGTTTCGCCATCCGGCAGCACACCTTGGATCGCTTTCACTTCATCCGGTGCCGGCAGGAATTCGATAACCGCATCCAACAACGCCTGAACACCCTTGTTCTTAAATGCGGAACCACACAGACCCAGGACGATTTCATTAGCCAGAACCTGCTGACGCAGACCTGCTTTGATATCATCATTGGAAAGGTCACCTTCTTCCAGGTACTTTTCCATCAGCTCTTCAGAACCTTCCGCCGCAGCTTCAGTCATCTGCTCACGGAGTTCGTCACAACGGTCTTTGATGTCGTCAGGGATGTCCTTTTCTTCGTAGGTCATTCCCATGTCGTCTTCGTTCCAGAAGATCGCCTTCATCCGGATGAGGTCAACAACACCCTTGAAGTTATCTTCCGCACCGATGTTGTACTGAATCGGCACAACACTGGCACCCAGACGCTTGCGAATCTGGTTACAGACAGAATCGAAGTCCGCGCCAGCACGGTCCATCTTGTTGACGAACACGATACGCGGCACTTCGTATTTGTTGGCCTGACGCCATACAGTCTCGGACTGCGGCTCAACACCGGAAGAACCACAGAACACAACGACCGCACCATCGAGTACACGCAGAGAACGCTCAACTTCAATGGTGAAGTCAACGTGCCCGGGGGTATCAATAATATTGATGCGGTGTTGATCGTACTGCTGATCCATACCCTGCCAGAAGGTGGTGGTCGCAGCGGAGGTAATGGTGATACCACGCTCCTGCTCCTGCTCCATCCAGTCCATGGTGGCAGCACCATCATGCACCTCACCAATTTTGTGAGATACACCGGTGTAAAAAAGAATACGCTCGGTAGTGGTAGTCTTGCCCGCATCTACGTGCGCACAGATACCAATATTTCGATAGCGATTGAGAGGAGTCTTACGAGCCACGCTGCTAACCTCGATTCTGTGGTTCAAATACAAAAACCGGCCTGGGTACAGGCCGGTTTCACTCGCTTGCTTTGCGCCTTAGAAGCGGAAGTGGGAGAAGGCCTTGTTGGCCTCAGCCATACGATGCACGTCTTCACGTTTCTTCATCGCAGCGCCTTTGCCTTCAGCGGCATCCATCACTTCGCCGGCTAGACGAGCAGGCATGCTCTTCTCACCACGCTTACGGGCAGCATCTACCAACCAACGCATTGCCAAAGCAGTACGACGACTGGGACGAACCTCAACAGGAACTTGGTAAGTAGCACCGCCAACACGGCGGCTCTTCACCTCGACGGCCGGACGAATGTTGTCCAACGCCTTTTCGAACGTCTCCAAGGAGTCAAGCCCCTTACGCTCGGTGATAATGTCCAGGGCACCGTAAACAATGCGCTCGGACACCGATTTCTTACCACTGACCATCACATGGTTCATGAATTTGGCCAGAATCTGACTTCCAAACTTCGGATCCGGCAGGATCTCCCGTTTGGCAACAACGCGACGTCTTGGCATCGGATGTGTTCCTCTAACATTCCCGCTTTGGGCGGGGAAAGCTTCAGGTGACTCCGGAACGGCATGCCGTCCGGACCTTACTCATCCCTCCGTAGCCACGTGGGCTACAGCATTCAGAAAAGGTAGCTAGGTATTACTTAGGACGCTTGGCGCCATACTTGGAGCGACGTTGCTTGCGATCCTGCACGCCTGCCGTATCCAGAGTGCCGCGTACGGTGTGGTAGCGAACACCGGGAAGGTCTTTTACACGACCGCCACGGATCAACACTACGGAGTGCTCCTGCAGATTATGCCCTTCGCCACCGATGTAGGAAGATACTTCATAACCGTTTGTCAGACGCACACGACACACTTTACGCAACGCGGAGTTCGGCTTTTTCGGGGTAGTGGTATACACCCGAGTGCAAACGCCGCGACGCTGGGGGCAGCCCTGCAGGGCTACGGAGTCGCTCTTTTCTACCTTGCTTTTGCGCGGCTTGCGCACCAGCTGGTTTACAGTTGCCATGAAACTACTGCCTCACGCTTACAGTTCTGTGACAGAAACCGTGAATTTACGGCCCATGCCACCCAATTACCGCCCATAGAGACCATGGGGGGCAGCGATTGTAGGGAGTCACCGGCATCCCGTCAAGGCACCGGCAAATCTCTACAGTTGCCCCCGGAGGGGCTTAAATGGCCGCCGCCATTTCTGACGGAAGCCATTATTGGTCCACAAGCTCTCAACTCACTCGTCTGAGGAGCTAAGCGCCTCGGACAGTGCAGCTTCCACCTCATCCATGGTCGGCGCTTCCGGCCCGCGCGCATCCGCTCGCTGGCGACGACGCTCCATGTGATAGGCATAGCCGGTACCAGCCGGGATCAGTCGACCCACGACCACGTTTTCCTTCAGGCCACGCAGGTCATCTTCTTTACCCGTTACCGCGGCTTCGGTGAGAACACGGGTGGTTTCCTGGAACGACGCAGCAGAGATGAAAGACTCGGTCGCCAGGGAAGCCTTGGTGATGCCCAGCAACAGTCTCTGGTACTGCGGCAGCATCTTGTCTTCAGCTTTCAGACGATCGATCTCTTCCATAACGCGGGCGTATTCTGCCTGCTCACCCTTGATGAAGTGAGACTCGCCCACTTCCTGGATCTCTACTTTGCGCAGCATCTGGCGGATGATCGTTTCAATGTGCTTGTCATTGATCTTCACACCCTGCAGGCGGTAAACCTCCTGCACTTCGTTAACGATGTAACGGGCCAGTTCAGACTCACCTTTAAGGCGCAGGATATCGTGCGGGTTCAGCGGGCCGTCGGAGACCACTTCACCCTTCTCGACCCGCTCACCTTCAAATACGTTGAGCTGACGCCATTTCGGAATCAGTTCTTCGTAGTTGTCATCACTGTTATCCGGAGTGATAACAAGACGAACCTTGCCTTTGGTTTCTTTACCGAAGGATACGGTACCGGTCTTTTCAGCCAAAATTGCCGCTTCTTTCGGGTTCCGTGCTTCAAACAAGTCAGCAACACGGGGCAGACCACCAGTGATGTCACGGGTCTTGGATGACTCTTGCGGAATTCGCGCAATCACGTCACCAACTCCGATACTGCCACCATCTTTCAGGCCACATAACGCACCGCCCGGCAACAAATACTGTGCCGGCATATCCGTGTTAGGCATGACAATAGGCTTGCCCTTGCTATCCAGCACCCGGATAACCGGACGCATATCCTTGCCCGCAGAGGGACGATGCTGGGAGCCGAGCACTTCAATATTGGTCAGGCCGGTCAGCTCGTCGGTCTGGTGGCTTACGGTGATACCTTCTTCCATATCACCAAACTGCACCTTACCTTCTACTTCCGCAATAATTGGGTGAGTGTGCGGGTCCCAAGTAGCAACCACCCGGCCACCACCAACTTCGTCACCCTCATTCACGGTAACGGTAGCACCGTATGGCAGCTTGTAACGCTCACGCTCTCGGCCCAGCTCATCAGCAACGGCCAGATCAGCCGAGCGGGAAACGATTACCAGACCATCTTTATGCTGCACGTGCTTGGCGTTATGGAAACGCACCTTACCGCCGTGCTTGATCTGGATGCTGGAGACTGCAGACGCTCGGCTAGCCGCACCACCAATGTGGAAGGTACGCATGGTGAGCTGGGTACCCGGCTCACCAATGGACTGTGCTGCGATAACACCGACAGCCTCGCCCACATTGACTTGATGGCCACGGGCCAGGTCACGTCCGTAACAGGTGGCACACACGCCCCAGCGAGTCGCACAGGTAATCGGCGAGCGCACTAGCACTTCGTCCACACCCATGGTTTCCAGCTGCGCAACCCAAACTTCGTCCAGCAACGTACCGGCTTCCACCGCTACTTCGTCCTGGTTGAGAGGGTTCATCACGTCACGGGCAACCACACGACCGAGTACACGCTCGCGCAGCGGCTCTACCACGTCACCACCTTCAATCAGCGGCGTCATCAGCAGGCCTTCTTCGGTGCCACAGTCGATATGGTTGACCACCAGATCCTGCGCCACATCCACCAGACGACGAGTCAGGTAACCTGAGTTCGCTGTTTTCAGTGCGGTATCCGCCAGACCTTTACGAGCACCGTGAGTAGAGATGAAGTACTGGAGTACGTTCAAACCTTCACGGAAGTTACTGGTAATAGGCGTTTCGATAATGGAGCCATCCGGCTTCGCCATCAGACCACGCATACCGGCCAGCTGACGAATCTGAGCAGCGGAACCCCGCGCCCCGGAATCGGCCATCATGAAGATGGAGTTGAAAGAGCCCTGCTCTTCGTCCTTGCCGTCGCGGTTTTTAACCACTTCAACACGGAGGTTTTCCATCATCGCCTTGGCGATCTGGTCATTGGTACGAGCCCAAATATCCACGACCTTATTATAACGCTCACCGCGAGTCACCAGACCGGAAGCAAATTGCTCCTCGATCTCGCGTACTTCCTCTTCGGCAGAGTCGATCATGGTGTACTTGGCATCCGGAATCACCATGTCTTCCACACCAATGGAAGAACCAGACAGCGTTGCTTCGCGGAAGCCCAGGTACATCAATTGGTCAGCGAAGATACAGGTCTCTTTGGTGCCGAGAATCCGGTAACAGGTGTTCAATAGCTTGGAGATGGCCTTCTTGGTCATGTTCTGGTTGACCATGTCGAAACCCAGACCCGCCGGCACGATATCCCAAAGCTTACAACGGCCAGGGGTGGTATCGGCGATGAAGGTACGCTCTTCCACGTTACCTTCCAGGTCTTTCACCACTTCATGCACACGCACCTTAACGCGGGCATGGATGTGCACCTGCTTGTTACCCAGGGCACGCATTACTTCCTTGGTGTCAGCAAACACCTGGCCCTCGCCCTGTGCATTCACACGGTCACGGCTGATGTAATACAAACCCAATACCACGTCTTGGGTAGGGCCGATAATCGGCTCACCGTTGGCGGGCGAAAGAATGTTGTTGGTGGACATCATCAGCGCACGGGCTTCGAGCTGTGCTTCCAGGGTCAGCGGTACGTGCACCGCCATCTGGTCACCATCGAAGTCGGCGTTGAAGGCCGCACACACCAGCGGGTGCAGCTGGATAGCCTTACCTTCAATCAGTACCGGCTCAAACGCCTGGATACCGAGACGGTGAAGGGTCGGCGCCCGGTTCAACATGACCGGGTGTTCGCGAATGACTTCAGCGAGGATATCCCACACTTCAGCGGTTTCGCGCTCGACCATTTTCTTGGCCGCCTTGATGGTGGTCGCCAGACCACGCCCTTCCAGCTTGGCAAAGATAAACGGCTTGAACAGTTCCAGCGCCATCTTCTTGGGCAAGCCACACTCATGCAGCTTGAGAGTCGGGCCTACCACGATCACGGAACGACCGGAGTAATCGACTCGCTTACCCAACAGGTTCTGGCGGAAACGACCCTGCTTGCCCTTGATCATGTCGGCCAAGGATTTCAGAGGACGCTTGTTAGAACCGGTAATGGCACGACCACGGCGACCGTTATCCAGCAACGCATCCACAGATTCCTGCAGCATACGCTTTTCGTTACGCACAATGATATCAGGAGCGCTCAGGTCCAGCAGACGCTTGAGTCGGTTGTTCCGGTTGATCACCCGGCGATACAGATCGTTCAGATCGGAGGTCGCAAAACGGCCACCGTCCAGCGGTACCAGCGGGCGCAGATCCGGCGGCAGTACCGGCAGCACGGTAAGGATCATCCACTCGGGTGCGTTACCGGAATCCTTAAAGGCTTCCATAAGCTTGAGACGCTTGGACAGCTTCTTCAGCTTGGTATCGGAGTTAGTGGATTCCACTTCCTCGCGCAGGACCTTGATCTCTTCGACCAGATCCAGCTCCATCAGAAGCTGCTGCACAGCTTCGGCGCCCATCTTGGCTTCGAATTCGTCACCAAATTCTTCCAGGGAGTCGAAGTATTCTTCATCGGTAAGCAGCTGCCCACGCTCAAGCGTAGTCATGCCTGGCTCGGTCACAACAAACGATTCGAAATACAGGACCCGCTCGATATCACGCAGGGTCATGTCCAGCATCAAACCGATACGGGACGGCAGAGACTTCAGGAACCAGATGTGTGCAGTGGGGCTTGCCAGTTCGATGTGGCCCATGCGCTCACGACGCACCTTGGAAAGAGTGACTTCTACGCCACACTTTTCACAGATAACGCCACGATGCTTCAAACGCTTGTACTTACCGCACAGGCATTCGTAGTCTTTGATCGGACCAAAGATACGCGCACAAAACAGACCATCACGCTCAGGCTTGAACGTGCGGTAGTTAATGGTCTCAGGCTTTTTAACTTCGCCAAAAGACCAGGAGCGGATCAGATCCGGCGGCGCAAGCGCGATGCGGATCTTGTCGAACTCCGTGACTTGTCCCTGACTTTTGAGCAAATTCAGCAAGTCTTTCAAGGCCAGTCCTCCGTAGTGAGCTTTCGCTCTAGATTCTTTCCTAAACCCGGGTAACCAGTGGCCCCGCCATCAACCTGGCGGAGCCCACTGACTTAGTCGTTTTCCAGCTCGATATTGATACCGAGAGAACGGATTTCCTTCAGCAATACGTTGAAGGATTCCGGCATACCCGGATCCATGCGGTGATCACCATCCACGATATTCTTGTAAACGCGGGTACGGCCATTCACGTCATCGGATTTCACAGTGAGCATTTCCTGCAAGGTGTAAGCGGCGCCATAGGCTTCCAGCGCCCACACTTCCATCTCACCGAAACGCTGACCACCGAACTGAGCCTTACCACCCAACGGCTGCTGGGTAACCAGGCTGTAGGAACCAGTGGAGCGCGCATGCATCTTGTCGTCCACCAAATGGTTCAACTTGAGCATGTACATGTAGCCCACGGTAACCTTGCGATCAAAGGCTTCACCGGTACGCCCATCCCACAACTGCACCTGACCGGAACGATCGTGCCCAGCCAGCTCCAGCAGCTCCTTGATCTCGAACTCTTTGGCACCGTCGAATACCGCGGTTGCCATAGGCACACCGCCTACCAGGTTCTTGGCCAACTCGATGATTTCATCATCGCTGAAGCTATCCAGATCTTCTGGAGTACCTCCAGCGCCAGCCTGGTTATAGATCTTGTCGAGGAAGACGCGAATGTCTGCGATCTTCCTCTGCTCGGCCAGCATTTCGCCGATCCGCTCACCAAGACCTTTCGCAGCCCAGCCCAAGTGGGTTTCCAGAATCTGCCCCACGTTCATACGCGATGGCACACCCAGCGGGTTCAAGACCACATCCACCGGCACGCCGTTCTCGTCATGCGGCATATCTTCTTCAGGCATGATCACAGAAATCACACCCTTGTTACCGTGACGGCCAGCCATCTTGTCACCGGGCTGGATGCGACGCTTGATGGCCAGGTAGACCTTGACCACTTTCAGCACACCATGGGCGAGGTCATCACCGCCGGAAATCTTGGCCTGTTTGTCCTTGTAGCGTTCGTCCTGCTCTTTCTTGTGCTGTTCCAGATACTGCTGAGCACGCTCAAGTTGCTCGGCCACATCGTCGTCAGCTGGGCGCAGTTCGAACCATTTCTCGGCATTCAGACCATCCAGAATTTCGCCGGTCATCTCAGCGCCACGCTTGAAGCCGGCACCACCATTGACCTTCTTGCCTACCATGACGGTACGCAGACGCTCCAGAATATCCAGCTCGAGAATACGGTACTCGTCTTTCAAATCTTTGCGGAACTGCTCCAGGGCAGCCTGCTCGATTTGACGGGCACGCTCATCTTTCTCAACACCGTCGCGGGTAAACACCTGCACATCGATGATGGTGCCTTTAACACCGGAAGATACGCGCTGAGAGGTATCTTTAACGTCGGAGGCCTTCTCGCCGAAGATGGCACGCAACAGTTTTTCTTCCGGGGTCAGCTGAGTTTCACCTTTCGGCGTTACCTTGCCCACCAGGATGTCACCGGCTTCCACTTCTGCACCGATGTAGACAATACCGGACTCATCCAGCTTGGATAGCGCGGCCTCACCCACATTGGGGATATCAGCGGTAATCTCTTCCGGACCCAGCTTGGTATCACGAGCAATACAAGTGAGTTCCTGAATGTGGATGGAGGTGAATCGATCATCCTTCACCACTTTCTCGGAGATGAGGATGGAATCCTCAAAGTTGTAACCATTCCACGGCATGAAGGCCACGCGCATGTTCTGGCCCAGGGCCAGCTCGCCCATGTCCACAGAAGGACCGTCGGCCATGATGTCGCGTGCAGCAACCTGGTCACCCACTTTCACCAGCGGACGCTGATTGATGCAAGTGTTCTGGTTGGAACGGGTGTATTTAGTCAGGTTGTAGATATCTACACCGGCTTCACCTTCGCTCACTTCGTCATCATTAACCTTCACAATGATACGCGATGCATCTACCTTGTCGACGATACCGCCACGGGTAGCAACCACACAGACACCGGAGTCACGGGCAACGTGACGCTCGAAGCCAGTACCTACCAGTGGCTTGTCAGCACGCAGGGTAGGGACAGCCTGACGCTGCATGTTCGAGCCCATCAAGGCCCGGTTCGCATCATCGTGCTCGAGGAACGGAATCAGGGACGCCGCCACGGATACCACCTGACGCGGGGAAACATCCATATGGGTAATGGTGTCCCGCTCCATCACGGTAAATTCGTAACGGTGACGCACAGTAACGAAGTCTTCTTCGAAACCACCCTCTTCAGTCATCTTCGCATCTACCTGCGCGATCACGCACTCGGCTTCTTCGATCGCTGACAGGTATTCGATTTCTTCACTGACCTTGCCGTCAATCACCTTCAAGTACGGAGACTCAAGGAAACCGTATTCGTTGGCGCGGGCATAGGTAGCCAGAGAGTTGATCAGGCCAATGTTCGGGCCTTCAGGGGTTTCGATAGGACATACACGACCATAGTGAGTCGGATGTACATCACGCACTTCGAAACCAGCACGCTCACGGGTTAGCCCGCCCGGGCCCAACGCAGAAACACGACGCTTGTGGGTGATCTCGGACAGCGGGTTGTTCTGATCCATAAACTGGGACAGCTGGGAAGAGCCAAAGAACTCTTTCACTGCGGCTGCCACCGGCTTGGAATTGATCAGATCCTGCGGCATCAAGCCTTCAGATTCGGCAAGGCTCAGGCGTTCTTTGACCGCACGCTCAACACGCACCAACCCTACACGGAACTGGTTTTCGGCCATTTCACCCACAGAACGTACGCGACGGTTACCCAGATGGTCGATATCATCCACCACCCCGTTACCGTTACGGATATCCACCAAGGTTCTCAGTACTTCAATGATGTCGGAGGTCTCCCCACCCATCTGCTCGAAGTACTGTTTGCCTTCTTCATCAGAGCGCGCGCTAAAGTAGCGACCGTCATAGAGGATACCTGGACCCGTTTCATCTTCACGACCAAGACGACGGTTGAACTTCATCCGGCCCACTGTGGACAGGTCATACCGCTCATCAGTGAAGAACAAGTTTTTGAACAGGTTTTCGGCGGCTTCTTTCGTCGGCGGCTCACCCGGGCGCATCATTCGGTAAATCTCGACCAACGCCTCCAGCGGCGTACGGGTCGGATCGGCACGAAGGGTGTCTGCCATGAACGGCCCGTTATCCAGGTCGTTTGTATAGAGTGTTTCAAAGTCAGTAATGCCACCTTGCTCAAGCTTCTCCAGCGTCTCCGCGGTCAGCTCGGTATTACACTCCACCAGAATCTCACCGGTATCCTGATCGATGATCGACTTGGCCAGGTACTTGCCCTGCAGGTACTCGGCCGGGATATCCAGGTATTCGATGTTGGCTTTTTCCAACTGGCGAATGTGGCGTGCCGTGATACGACGACCACGCTCCACCACGACCTCACCATCAGCCAGAATATCGAAGGTCGCTGTTTCACCACGCAGACGCTCCGGCACCAGCTTCATGCGGTAAATGCCGTCTTCCACTGCGATTTCGTTGGTGTCGAAGAACATCTCCAACACTTCGTCAGAGGTATACCCCAACGCACGCAGCAGGATGGTCGCCGGCAATTTGCGGCGACGGTCGATCCGTACAAAGACCTGGTCTTTAGGATCGAACTCGAAATCCAGCCAGGAACCACGGTAAGGAATCACCCGGGCAGAATAAAGCAGCTTGCCGGAAGAGTGAGTCTTGCCTTTATCGTGGTCGAAGAACACACCGGGGGACCGGTGCAGCTGGGACACGATTACCCGTTCGGTACCATTAATAACGAAGGTGCCGTTTTCGGTCATCAAGGGAATCTCACCCATATAGACCTGTTGTTCACGAATATCTTTAATCGCCCCGGATGATTCACGATCGTAAATCACCAGACGAATACGCACGCGCAACGGCGCCGCATAGGTAGTACCGCGAATGATGCATTCTTTTACATCAAAAGCGGGTTTGCCGAACTCGTAGCCGGCATACTCCAGCGCTGCATTTCCTGAATAACTTGCGATCGGAAATACCGACCGGAAAGCGGCTTCCAGACCTTCTTCCAGGCGCTCTTCGGCGCTCTTATCTTGCTGCAGGAATTTGCGGTAAGAATCAAGCTGTATCGCCAGGAGATAAGGCACCTCCATAACTTTCGGAAGCTTGCCGAAATCTTTGCGGATCCGCTTTTTCTCAGTGAATGAGTATGCCATCTGCGTTCCTCAGCTGTTGACCTATCACCTTGTGGTGATATTCCTATATGAAACCCTTCATACAGAAACGACAAAAGGCTGGCAGCCAAAAAGCTGCCAGCCGGCGTCCTTTCGCGAAACCGCGGAAAGACATAGCGCCAATGCGCTTACTTGAGCTCGGCTGTACCGCCAGCCTCTTCGATCTTTTTCTTGATCTCTTCGGCTTCTTCTTTGGTAGCGCCCTCTTTAACAGGAGTAGGAGCGCTTTCAACCAGCTCTTTGGCTTCTTTCAGACCCAAGCCACTCACTTCACGAACAGCTTTGATCACGCCAACTTTCTTGTCGCCGAAACCGGTCAGAACAACGTCAAACTCGGTTTGCTCTTCAGCGGCAGCAGCTTCGCCACCAGCAGCTGCGGGAGCAGCAGCAACAGCAGCAGCGGCGGTTACGCCGAACTTTTCTTCCATGGCCTCAATCAGTTCAACGAGGTCCATAACACTCATATCGGCGATAGCGCCGAGGATATCTTCTTTGGAAACGGCCATTTTCAATCTCCTAAATCACCACTGTGGTGATCCGATTAGATCGGGTAGTTACGCAACCTGAAAATCAGGCAGCACTCTGTTTCTGGTCCTTGACTGCAGCAACCGTGCGAACAAATTTGCCAGGCACCTCATTGAGGGTACGAACAAACTTGGCCACAGGGGCCTGCATAACGGACATGAGCTGAGAAATTGCTTCGTCGCGAGTCGGCAACTTGGCGAGGACATCGATATCCTGCGCACCATAAGTTACGCCACCCACGGCCAGAGCTTTTACTTCCAGCGCGTCATGGTCTTTGGCGAAATCCTTGATGAGGCGAGCAGCAGCGCCCGGGTCATCCTGGGAGAAAGCCAAAACAGTGGGGCCAACCAGTGCATCGTTCAGACACTCGAACTCTGTGTCTTTCACGGCGAACTTCGCCAGCGTGTTCCGTACTACTTTCAGGTACACACCGGTTTCACGGGCCTTACTACGCAACTCAGTCATCTGAGAAACAGTGAGACCACGATAGTCAGCAACCACAGCAGACAGCGCTTCAGTAGCAACAGCATTTACCGAAGCAACAATCGCTCGTTTGTCCTCCAGATTCAAAGGCATGATGTACCTCCTGGATTCACAAACATTAACCGTCAAAATCGACTGCAATCTGATTTTGAGGCGGTCGCCAAGGTCGGTTTCCCGACCATTATCGCGGAGCCACAACCTGAAAAAATCAGGAAACAACTACCGCGCCTGCGCAGGCGGTTACCCCTTAATCTCGGCGGCTTACTTACCTCATAAAGGCAGACACCAAAACACACCGAAAACCTGCGGTCTTTGACGCCCCGATAACGCTCACTACAGGTGACGCGGCATCGGGATCAAAGCCCTTTTGATCCTGCCTTTCGGCAGGATCGAAACTCATTACATCACCAGGGATGCCGGATCGATAGACAGACCAGGACCCATAGTGGTGGACAGCGTTACTTTCTTGAAGAAAGTCCCTTTAGCGGATGATGGCTTGGCCTTCTTGAGATCAGCAATCAACGCTTCCACGTTTTCTTTGATGGCATTGGTATCAAAACCCACCTGACCCACCGTGCAGTGGATGATGCCACCTTTATCGGTGCGGTAACGGACCTGACCACCTTTGGCATTCTTGACCGCCTGAGCCACATCCGGGGTCACGGTACCAACCTTCGGGTTAGGCATCAGACCACGGGGACCAAGAATCGTGCCCAACTTGCCGACAACGCGCATGGCGTCGGGGGAAGCGATCACCACATCAAAGTTGATCTCGCCACCTTGAACCTGTTCAGCCAGATCATCAAAACCGACAACGTCTGCGCCCGCTTCTTTTGCTTCTTCGGCTTTCGCGCCTTGAGCAAAAACAGCAACACGGACAGTTTTACCTGTACCGTGGGGCAGGACAGAGGCTCCACGAACGTTCTGGTCCGATTTACGCGGGTCAACACCCAGGTTTACCGCTACATCCACAGACTCTTTAAATTTAACGGCAGAAAGCTCAGCCAACAGGGCAACCGCTTCTTCCACCGGATACAGCTTACCCGCTTCAATTTTCTCGCGGATGGCACGGTTACGCTTAGACAGTTTAGCCATTGGTTAACCCTCCACATCCAGGCCCATGGAACGGGCAGAACCCGCGATAGTGCGCACAGCAGCATCCATATCCGCAGCGGTTAAATCAGGCTCTTTAGCCTTGGCGATTTCTTCCAGCTGCGCACGAGTTACCTTGCCCACTTTCTTGGTGTTCGGTTCACCGGAACCACTCTTGATACCCGCCGCCTTCTTCAACAGGTAAGCCGCCGGCGGCGTCTTCATGGTAAAGGTAAAGGAGCGATCGTTGTACACGGTGATTACCACCGGAACCGGTGCACCGGCATCCAGCTGCTGAGTCTGGGCGTTGAACGCCTTACAAAACTCCATGATGTTCACACCATGCTGACCCAAAGCAGGGCCAACCGGCGGTGATGGATTAGCCTGGCCAGCTGCAACCTGCAGCTTGATGTAGGCTTGTACTTTCTTCGCCATTTTAAGACTCCTTGGGTGCAAACGCCGCGTTTATAACGGGCTCCCCGCAGGTTGTCAAAACGCCTCGGCCACCGCTACGTGACCAAGGCACCTAATTCAAACGCTGAGCCTAATCAGGTTTTTTCGACCTGACCAAACTCCAGCTCAACCGGTGTGGACCGACCGAAGATCATCACAGCCACCTGCAGGCGGCTCTTCTCGTAATTCACTTCTTCAATCACACCATTGAAGTCAGCAAAGGGACCGTCATTAACACGAACCACTTCACCTGCCTCAAACAATGTCTTTGGCTTCGGCTTCTCTACTGCATCGTCCATGCGACGCAGAATGGCATCCGCCTCTTTCTGGGTAATCGGCGAAACACGACCCGGATTTTTGGGGTCTTCACCAATAAAGCCCATCACTTTCGGGGTTTCCTTGATCAGGTGCCAGGAGTCATCGCACATCTCCATCTGCACCAAAACGTAACCCGGGAAAAACTTACGCTCAGACTTGCGCTTCTGGCCACCCTTGATCTCAACCACTTCTTCAGTGGGAACCAGAATGTCACCAAAAAGCTCTTCCATAGAACGCAATTTAACGCGCTCTTCAAGGGCGCGTTTTACATACTTCTCAAAACCTGAATAGGCGTGTACTACGTACCAGCGCTTTGCCATGCTTACCCCTTAGCCAATAACCCAGGACATGAGCCCACCGAGAATCCAGTCGAGCACAAACAGCAACAGGGCCACAATCACAACAAAGACCAGAACAATCAGTGTGGTCTGCAAGGTCTCCTGACGCGTCGGCCACACAATTTTGCGCAGCTCGACCAGAGAATCCTTACGCAACTGGTTGAACGCCTTGCCCTGCTCAGTCTGCAGAGCAACAAACACCGCCACCAGAGAAACAGCAACAACACCGATCACCCGATAGAGGGTCGGCTGGTCGGAGAAATAGCTATTGCCCACTACGGCCGTAGCAACAAACCCCACGACCAACAACCACTTCACCGCCTCCAAGGCGGCAGAGCCGGAACGCGCCTGTGTTTTCTCGTTCATCTGACGATGCACCCCACCACGTTAAGTGGCAGTTTTGGGAAAATTGGCAGGCCAGGAGGGACTCGAACCCCCAACAGCCGGTTTTGGAGACCGGTGCTCTACCAATTGAACTACTGGCCTGTAACTCTAAAAAACCAAAACAAACTGGGCAGCGAGCCGAGCCCGCCACCCCTACTACCGAAAGACTTATTCAGTAATTTTAGCTACTACACCGGCACCAACGGTACGGCCACCTTCGCGAATCGCGAAGCGCAGACCATCTTCCATGGCGATCGGAGCGATCAGCTCAACGTCCATCTGCACGTTATCGCCAGGCATTACCATTTCGGTACCTTCCGGCAGAGTACATGCGCCCGTCACGTCAGTTGTACGGAAGTAGAACTGCGGACGGTAACCGTTGAAGAACGGGGTGTGACGGCCACCTTCGTCTTTGCTCAGGACATACACCTCAGCAACGAACTTGGTGTGCGGCTTGATGGAGCCCGGCTTGGCCAGTACTTGACCACGCTCAACTTCATCACGCTTGGTGCCACGCAGTAGCACACCAACGTTCTCGCCAGCACGACCTTCGTCCAGCAGCTTGCGGAACATCTCAACACCAGTACAGGTGGTCTTGGTGGTGTCGTGAATACCCACGATTTCGATTTCCTCGCCCACCTTGACGATGCCACGCTCTACACGGCCGGTTACTACCGTACCGCGACCAGAGATGGAGAACACATCTTCGATCGGCATCAGGAACGGCTGATCAACGGCACGCTCCGGCTCCGGGATGTATTCGTCCAGGCACTCAACCAGTTTCTGCACGGCAGGCATGCCGATTTCGCTGGTGTCGCCTTCCAATGCCTTCAGGGCAGAACCCTTGATGATCGGAGTATCGTCACCCGGGAAGTCGTAGTCGCTCAGCAGCTCACGCACTTCCATTTCCACCAGCTCGAGCAGCTCTTCATCGTCGACCATGTCCGCTTTGTTCAGGAACACAACGATGTAAGGTACGCCAACCTGACGGGACAGCAGGATGTGCTCACGAGTCTGCGGCATGGGGCCGTCAGCTGCGGAACATACCAGGATTGCGCCATCCATCTGCGCGGCACCGGTGATCATGTTTTTCACATAATCAGCGTGACCGGGGCAATCTACGTGGGCGTAGTGACGAGTTGGAGAATCATACTCTACGTGAGAGGTCGCAATGGTAATACCACGCTCACGCTCTTCCGGGGCATTATCAATACCATCGAAAGCAACGGCGCTGCCGCCCCATACTTCTGCACATACGCGGGTCAACGCGGCAGTCAGGGTGGTTTTACCATGGTCAACGTGACCAATGGTGCCTACGTTTACGTGCGGTTTATTACGTTCAAACTTTTCCTTAGCCACGACTCTTCACCTCTCAACTTGGCTGTGCTTTTTCGCCATATGGCGCGCATACACCCGATAAAGACACATTTAAGGACTGCGACTCATTGCGCGCAGACCACCTTGGCACCATCAAGACACATGAAGCCGGACCCAGGATATACCCGGGCCCGGAAACTGGAGCTCATGACCGGATTTGAACCGGTGACCTCACCCTTACCAAGGGTGTGCTCTACCTACTGAGCTACATGAGCATAACCTTCATGCCACCTTAGCGGCGACCAAACCTCTCCGGATCTGGAGCGGGTAGCGGGAATCGAACCCGCATCATCAGCTTGGAAGGCTGAGGTTCTACCTTTGAACTATACCCGCTAACCTTGTTTTGCTTTCCAGCAACCCGGCTCTCTGATTCCCCTAACGGCTTTTGCCGCTCAACGAAATCAATGTATCTGGTGGAGGGGGGAGGATTCGAACCTCCGAAGCTTTCGCGTCAGATTTACAGTCTGATCCCTTTGGCCACTCGGGAACCCCTCCAGAAAAGGGCCTACATTCTCTTTACGCTTCAACAACTTGTCAACTTGTTTTCAAGTAGTTACCCAGCGTTTATAAATTGGAGCTGGCGAGAGGAGTCGAACCCCCGACCGGCTGATTACAAATCAGCTGCTCTACCAACTGAGCTACGCCAGCTCACAAGGGTTGCGAATTCTATAGAAAGGTATGGAGGTACGCAATCCACTTAGACATCAAACGCCTAATAATTGCGCATCAACTCAATAACAGGACACCCTATCCCAACTAAGCGACTGATTTGCCTCAAGAAATACTTTTAAGTCAGGGCTATCTTCAGCCTGCGAATCAGACAGGTACACCCAATATTCCGTCACATCGCGGGAGGTTTCACGAACAAACGCCGGATAACCCGCATTTTGCATCTTTACACGGAGCCCTTCTGCCGACTCAGCACTGGAAAAATAGCCCAGCGAAATAGCATTGGCATCCTCCCCGTCTTTGACGATAAAGCTGTCCACTCCATGATTCTGTAACTCATGCAGTACGCGCAGCGCCCGCTCTCTATCCCCGTAAGGGGGCAGATAGACCCAGTTAAGCCGGTCCTTTTGCACACTCAAACCTCTTACCCGACCCGACAAGCCAATGGCTTTAAGCTGCACCGCACCCGCTTTAGCTTTCTCGCGGGTTCTCCAAGGGCCCACCACCGGGCACAAGCTCCCGCCAGATACACCGGGACCTCTTCTACTCTGCGGCTGAGGCTGCTCTGCAAGCAACTGCAGTCGCTCACCACCCGCAGGCTTGGGAATAGGCAGATTCAAGGATGCAGGCTCGGGGGCCAGTGATTTGACCAACTGAAAACCTGCGTAGACCAGATTGATCACCAGCAAACTGTAGAATATCCACCGCACAGGTGTTCCCCCATCATTTATTGTTGTCGTGCTGCTACCCGCTCCAACCCATCCAGGACTAAATCAGCGGCATGCAGGAACTCAAACGTAAACGCACCGATGAGCTCCGGGGCATCTCCGCCGGTAACCAGCACTTTGCAAGTATCATCAAGCACTTGGCGCAGTTCAAGCACCACCTCCGTGACAAAGGCCACAGACATGCGCAAGAGTCCGTTATGGACACACTCACCGGTAGACCGCCCCAACCCCAATTGCGCCATTCCCGGCTCAATGTGCACATCCGATGTGTCTCGCAACAAGGCGCCTCGCAGCATCCCAAGGCCCGGCACAATGTAGCCGCCAAGAAAAGTGCCCCGCGAATCAACAGCATCAATAGTCAACGCACTGCCACAGTCTATAATGATGGAGGCGCCATAACGCTGAAAGCCTTCGATCATTGCCACCCAACGGTCCACCCCCAGCTTTCTCGGCTCTGGATAACAACTTTCCACCCCAAAATCTGACTGACATGAATAATAGAAACGGGGCTCGCAACGAGTAGCCCTCTTCAGGCAATAAGCAATTGCCGCATCAGCCTCCGGCCCGGCCACCGAGGCCACCCATACTTCACTCGGCATGCCTGCTGCTGATCTCAGCATGATATCAACCACTCGCGACCACTCACGCTCATGGCGGCCTCCGCCTTGATGTATGCCATCACCATCGCGGTAGCGCCACTTCATGGCGGTATTCCCCACATCAACAAACAGCATCATTGAATTCTCAAACTCACTTCTCCTCCATAGAGAGAACGGATCCCATCGTCAGTTTCCAGCAACAACGCACCATCAGACGCCACCCCGACAGCAACCCCGACAAGATTCTGACCTGTAGCACTGACCATCACTTTTTTTCCGGACACGGCATCAAAGCCTGCAAACGCACCCTTAAAGGCATCAAACCCTTTCGCTTGAAAAAGTGGCAGCATCGCCATTAACCGAACAATTACTTGGCTTGCCAGCTCCGTTCGCGAGGGCATCGCCGTTAGCACAGTGGCTAGGTCGACCCACCGCTGGTCAATCAACTCCGCCTGAGCGGCAGTCATACGACCATTGAGACCAACACCAATCACCACATCCACCCTGCCCTCCATTTCGCCTGCCAGCTCAATCAATACGCCGCCAACCTTCGCGCCATTCACTAACAAATCGTTGGGCCACTTGAGCGTAACAGGAAGTGAGGGGTCGAACGCTCGCAACGCCTCACCCACCACGACACCAACCGCCAGACTCAAGCCGCCTAGAGCAGCAAAGCCACCACTTAACGTGAAGCGAATGGAAACATAGAGGTTAGCCGCAAAAGGAGACTGCCAAGTACGGCCGCGCCGGCCTCGACCTGCTTGCTGACATTCGGTAATGAAAACTTGAGGGCGATAAACTGGCCCCTTGAGAGCCAATGCATCTTCATTGGTAGAGCCTGTTACCCACTGATAATGCAGATCTGCAGCGCCACCCAGCTGACGCCTGACGGTGTCTGGATCAATCAATTCCAGAGGCTGAGCCAGCCGATAGCCCTTTCCTTTCACAGACTCAAGGGCAAGACCAAAATCAGCAAGGCGTTGTATTCGCTTCCAGACTCCCGCCCTGGAGATGCCAAGCACATCTCCAAGTTCAGAGCCAGAACGAAACGAACCGTCTGAAAGAAGACGAACCAGCGCCAGGTCCGCCTCCTTCATCTCGCTCAAGCCTCCCAAACCACCCCGCGTGTCTTAGACCACTGAACAATAGCGTCATTATAACGTTTTTCAATTTCGTTACGCTTCAACTTCAGCGTGGGGGTGATCAGGTTGTTCTCCACGGTCCAGGCATCCTTACACACAATTAAGGTGGTCATACGCTCATGGGGGTCCAGCACTTCATTAACGCGAATCAATAACTTCTCCAGCTCTTTATGGAAACGCTCTTTTTCGCTGCTCTTACTCAACCGCTCCTGCTCCTCCGGAGTAATATTAAGTAATGCCACCGGCTGCCCCATCCCTTGGCCAATCACGCAGGCTAATTCGAGGCCCGGCATTGTCGACAGACGATTTTCGATGGGTGCCGGCGCAACGTACTTTCCCTTCTCCGTCTTGAAAATTTCTTTAACCCGGCCAGTGATACGCAGGCGACCCTTGCCGTCGATTTCGCCCACATCCCCAGTGTGCAACCAACCGTCCTCCGTCAAATCTTCTGCAGTTTTATCTGGCTGCTTGTAGTAACCCTTCAGATTGCCCACGCTACGCACCAGAATCTCACCACCCTCGCCAATGCGGCACTCAACACCATCATTGGGCGTACCAACCCAACCCATCTGTTGATCGCCCTCTTCCGTAGAATGGGACCAAGCCAGGTTTTCGGTCATGCCGTAGCCTTCAAGAATTTCCAGATCCAGTTTTTTAAACCAGGCAATAATCTCGGGGGACAGCGCAGCAGCACCTGACAGCGCGATACGGCATTCATCCAGCCCCATGGCACCAAGTACCTTCTTCTTGATAACCTTGTTGAGGATTGGAATCTTCAGTAAAAGATTCAGTTTTTTCGGTGGCAGCGCCTCAGAGGCTTTTTGATAAAACTTAGACCAGATACGCGGCACGGCAAAAAAGACCGTCGGCTGCGCGCGCTTGATGTCTTCACCGAAGGTATCAAGCGAATCGGCGAAGAAAATTTTGTTGCCCACATAAAGAACGGCGATTTCCACAGCCACACGCTCAGCCACATGAGACAGCGGCAAATAAGAAATCATGCGTCCGTCCGGCTTCAGGTTATACAGACTGATCATCTTTTCCCCCACAGTGGAAAGACCTTCAAAGTCGTGCATTACCCCCTTCGGCATCCCCGTGGTGCCCGAAGTGTAAACAATGGTAGCGAGGTCGGTCAGGGCCGGAGCGTTTACGTCAAGCAAAGGTACCGTGTCACGGATTATATCAGGCCACTTTGGGAAAGCCTGGAGCACGTCTGCCGGCGCCAAGCTCAAAGCGATCTGCTTAACACCGTCAGGTACACCGGCTTTCATTATCTCCCAGTCGTCAAGCTTGCCAACAAAAAGGAATTTGGATTCACTGTGCTCCATAATTTGCCGAACGGTTTCAGCCACAAGAGTCGGATATAAGGGAACGCTGACGCCTCCTGCCATCCAAATCGCAACATCGGTAATAATCCACTCGGCACAGTTTTTAGAAACCAGCGCAACATGGTCACCTTTCTGCATCCCTTGGGACTGCAAATACGCCGCCATCTTGCGCGCTTCTTCATCCACCTGCTTCCAAGTGTATTCACGCAGCTCGCCACCACCTAAAGGCTGAACAAACGCTACTGCGTCACCCTGTTTCGAACAGAGTTGAGCCAGTGCATTAAGGGGAGTGATCGCACTCTTGTCTGTTATCATAATTCTCAACCTTTCCCGAGTTTAAGATCCAATGAAACGGCCAGCTAAAAGCAAACCGGAGCAGGCAAATCCTGCGAATTCCGTCAACGATGTTATGCAAATGGCCGGGCATCAATCCACTGAAGAGGACTTCGTCACGCAGGAATACCCCTCCTGCAACACCCCTTTCATTGCCATCCCAGAACAGCAAAAGTAACCATACCACTTTCCCTCACCACTATGGAGCCCTTCAATATCATGTAAACGCTTGTTTACTTTACAAATAACCAATACCCGAGAGCAAAGAGCAGAACCTTACAGGTACTGAAAAAAGAATATTACGAAACGCCATTTGGAAGGAAGCAACTGAATACAATTTAGCACCACATACCCCCCCATTATCAAACAAGCCACGCTTGAATAATCTGGTAGACCGACTTGTGGTATCGACTAACGAGGCGTGCCAGTCTGAGGGACCCGAGAGGGAGGACTGAAGGGAACAGCTACTGCTATGGATCTCCGCCCATCGCGACAGCACTCGACAGCTGCCCGCTTCAGGACGCAGCGCACAAGACGCTTCTCAACAGCTTGGTAGCTAGCGAACATGCTAGTGTTTCTCTCGTGACAAAAGGTGTAGCAAGGGCGCGTCCTGTCAAAGGATCGAGGGGGCAGGGAAGTAGAAGAAATATCGCCGATGATTCTAATCCGAATCCGGGCCAAACAAATAAACCCCCAATAAAAAACCCCCGTCACAGAAGTGACGAGGGTTTTTCGTATTTAAGAGCCTGACGATGACCTACTCTCGCATGGGGAAGCCCCACACTACCATCGGCGATGTATTGTTTCACTTCTGAGTTCGGCATGGGATCAGGTGGTTCCAATACTCTA